>CAZVQM010000007.1:9959-12181 GCA_964629265.1 uncultured Candidatus Saccharibacteria bacterium
GCGCGGACAAACATCAATACCGCGCTTACGAATCTGACGTCAGCAGAGGAAAAGCTTCGGAGCGCCGAGGATGCTTTGGTGGTCGCAGAGCGCGAGCTTGACCTTCTGCGCGCGGGGAAAACCGCGGAAGATATCGTTGCCCAGGAAGCGCGGGTCCTCCAAGCGGAGGCGCGTGTGAGAAGCGCGGAGGCCGAAATCGAAAAAACAATTATCCGTGCGCCGATTACCGGTATTGTTACGGAGGAAAATGTTGATCCCGGAGAGGCAGTGACGGCGAATGTTGTTATGGTGAAGCTTTTGTCAGCGTCGGGATTTAACGTTGAATCGTTCATTCCGGAAGTTGATATTGCGAAGGTGAGTGCCGGGGATAACGCCGCGATCACTCTTGATGCGTACGGCTCGGACGTTTTATTTCCGGCGCGCGTCGGACGGATTGATCCCCGGGAGACGATGATTGACGGCGTTGCGACCTATAAAGTGACGTTTGATTTCGACCAGCGGGACGAGCGCATCCGCGCGGGCATGACCGCGAATATTGATATATTGACCGAGGAGAAAAAGGATGTTCTTGCGGTTCCCCAGCGCGCGGTCAAGGCAAAAAACGGAGGCAAATATGTTGACATCCTGGGCGCTGACGGAAAAACGGCCGCGGCGGTTCTGGTCCAAACCGGCCTCAAGGGATCGGACGGAAATATTGAAATCATCTCCGGCATTACCGAAGGGCAGAGCGTCGTCGTATTCTCAAAGTAATATTTTGCAAAAGGTCTTAAATACGACATGCACCAGATCGAAGCAAAGAATCTCCAGATGACGTACGTCAATGAGGGCGTAGAAACTCCGGCGCTTCGCGGAGTTTCTTTTGTAATGGAGAAAGGAGAATTTGTCGCGATCATGGGGCCGTCGGGGTCCGGGAAATCAACACTTCTTCACATACTCGGATTTCTTGAGCGGCCGAGCAAAGGCGAGTATCGGTTTAACGGAAAACAACTTGCCGATTATACGGACGACGAGCTCGCGGCGGTGAGAAACGAGGAAATGGGGTTTGTGTTTCAGGCGTTTAATCTTTTGGCGCGGGCGACCGTGTTTGAAAACGTAAAGCTTCCGCTTTTGTATTCCAAGGTGCACCCCCGCGAATGGGACCGCCGCGCGCGCGAAGCGATTGATATCGTCGGTCTTTCTCATCGCGCGGGTCACTACTCATCCCAGCTCTCCGGCGGAGAAAAACAGCGCGTTGCAATTGCGCGGGCCCTTGTGATGAATCCGAAAGTCATTTTTGCGGATGAGCCGACGGGAAACCTTGATTCAAAATCCGGAGGCGTCATTATGGAGACGCTCGCGCGCTTGAATCGCGAGCGAAAGCACACGATTATCTTGATCACGCACGAAACGTATACCGCGGGCTACGCCGAGCGCGTGATCCGGCTCCACGACGGCGCGATTGAAGAGGATGCAAAAGTCGAAAGGCGAAACCACATTGAAAGCGGATTCGTAAAATGATCCTATGAGATTTTTTTATACGTTTCATACCGCATTCGAAGGGCTTCGTCGGAATCGCTCCCGGTCCGCGCTTACGGTTCTCGGAATTGTCATCGGCATTGCCGCGGTCATGCTTGTGATGTCGATCGGCTCCTCTGCCCAAAATCTCATTTTGAGCCAAATTCAGGGGCTCGGGACGCGAACGATTGCAGTGATACCCGGGCGCGAGCCCACGGGTCCTTCGGATGCCGCACAGCTTTTCAGCGATTCTCTGAAAGCGCGCGATCTTGATCTTTTAAGGAGGAAAGAAAATGTGCCTGAGCTTAAAAATATTATGCCGATTGTGTTCGGGTCAGAATCGATTTCGTTCGAGGGGGAGACGTATCGCGCGACCGTGTTTGGCGGAACAGAGCTTGCGACTGAGATCTTCGACCTTGCGCCGAGTGAGGGCGAATTTATATCCGACGAGGACGTTCGGTCGCGCGCGGACGTTGTCGTAATCGGCTCGAAAGTGAAGGGGGAGCTTTTCGGCGATTCCGAGGCGATGGGGAAGCGGGTTCGCATCAAGGACCGGGCGCTTCGCGTCATCGGTGTTCTTCCCACGAAAGGCCAGGTATCTTTTTTTAACTTTGACGAGGCGGTATTTGCGCCGTATACGACGGCACAGCAATTCATTTTCGGAATTAAATATTTTCACCGTTTTATTGTCGAGGCCGAATCGGAGGGGGCGGTCGATCGGACCGGGG
>CAZVQM010000007.1:12191-12902 GCA_964629265.1 uncultured Candidatus Saccharibacteria bacterium
GAGGATTTGAAGGCGACACTCCGCGAATCGCACGGAATCACCGATCCCGACAAAGACGATTTTTTCGTGCAGACCCAGGCCGACCTTGCCTCTCGGCTTTCTGTTATTACAAACGTCCTTACGCTTTTCTTGGCGTCTGTCGCGGCTATTTCCCTTGTCGTCGGCGGAATCGGGATTATGAATATCATGCTTGTATCCGTAACCGAGCGTACCAGGGAAATCGGGCTTCGCAAAGCCATCGGCGCCCGGAGAAAAGACATTTTATATCAATTCCTTCTTGAAGCAATTCTTCTTACGGGAACCGGCGGCGTTATCGGAATTCTCGTGGGTTCGGCGTTGTCATTCGTCGCAGCACTTCTCATTTCCCAATTTGTCGGGCTCGCGCTTTCGTTTGCGTTTCCGGTGTTTGCGGCTTTTCTCGGCCTTGGCGTTGCGGCGCTCGTCGGGCTCATATTCGGTATTTATCCCGCGCGAAAAGCCGCGGAAAAAAGCCCCATTGAAGCGCTCCGGTACGAGTAGATACATTTCTGCGCAAACGCGGGGAGTATCGGGAAAGAGGAAAATTTGATATACTTGTCAAAAGGGATAATGGCGCATTTCGTCGGGCTATTTTTCCCGTTATTTATTCTTTCTCATTGATATTTTCATGGAACTAACATTTCTTATCGGTCGGATTCTCTACGGAGGATTTTTCATTGTGATGGGCATGAA
>CAZVQM010000008.1:0-11859 GCA_964629265.1 uncultured Candidatus Saccharibacteria bacterium
CCGGCTGGCCCACGGGACTTGACGCGGCTGACGCATCAAGCGAAAACAAAACATCCACCCCGGTATGAATCGTTGAGAGCTCTTTTGACATTTCCGCGTCTTTTTCGCCCTCAATAAGTTTTTTTGCGACCGCCTCAGAAATTGATTTCGGTCGCTTCTTTTTTTTAAGCGCTTTGTATAAATTTTCAACAGAACCGAATTCTTTAATAAGATCTGTTGCTGTTTTTTCTCCGATCCCCTTGACTCCAGGAATATTGTCTGATTGATCACCCCGAAACGCTTTATAGTCAACCAGCGCCTTTGGCCCGAACCCGTAGCGCTCGCGGACCGCGGTCTCGTCGTAGATCACGATATCCGTAATCCCCTTTCGCATGGAGTAGACCGTAACGCGCGGGCGCACAAGCTGGAGCGCGTCCGCATCTCCCGTAACAATAACAACCTCGACGTCTTTTTTTTGCTCCATTTTTTTCGCGATTGTTCCAATGATGTCGTCTGCCTCATATCCTTCTTTTTGAATCACGGGAACGCCGAACGCATCAAGAATTTCCCGGACAAATGAAAATTGAAGCACCAAATCCGAAGGCGTTTCCGGCCTTTGCGCTTTGTAGCGCTCGTATGCTACGTGCCGAAACGTGGGGCCCGCAAGGTCAAATGCGGCCGCGATATAATCGGGTTTGAGCTCGCGAAAAATGCGCAGAAGAATCGAGGTAAATCCATAGACCGCTCCAACAACCTCACCTTTGGGGCTTGTTAAAGGCGGAAGCGCGTGATACGCCCGGTGGATTATTGCGTGAGTGTCGAGTAAAATAAGCTTTTTCATTTTTGTCGAAACGAAAGTATCCGCTCGCTCTCTCTTTTCCCGTGTTTGAACTGAACCCAAATTGCGTGTTTTGGAATAAGTGTACGAATCCGCTCCGGCCATTCGATTAAAACAATCGCACGCGCATCCTTGAAAATTTCCTTTACGCCAAGCATCACAAGGTCGCGGGGCGAATGAATACGGTAACAATCAATATGGATAAAGTGTTTTTTCCTCGCGCGCTTTTGAAGCGCATATATTTTCATTATGACAAATGTTGGGCTCAAAACGCGCTCCCGAATTCCAAGACCTTCCGCAAATCCTTGCGCAAATGTTGTTTTTCCAGCTCCCAAAGCGCCGGAAAGCGCGATTACAAGCGCGGATCTCTGGGTTTTTGATTGCAGGGTCTCGCTCGCAAGAATTGATGCGATTTTTTTTGTTTCGCCAGCGCTTCTCGTAGTTATTCCGGGCATCCCAGTATATCAACCTCGACTGTCCCGACGTATCGTCGGGACAGCGAAGAGCATTAGTATAGAGAATTCGATAGTTTCGTATGTCATACGCGTGGTGAGGAACTCCCCCGAGTCCTTTGTCGAGGTTGTATTACTGGGCATATAAAGAGAGTAACAAAATCTGGGGAAATTGAAACGCCGCCGGACTATGAAAGCCCCGGCGGCGCTACTGCTTCTCCGCGTTTCGCGCATTTCTGCACTCACACGGAGATTACTTCTGGACCTACCAGCGGCCGCGATGGCGAGGACGAGAACCGTCCTCGAAGCCATCCTGCCGGCCGAGGTTTCCCGCGCGCTCGGCGCGAATTGCTTCACGCCGGCGGGACTGCTCGTCCCGCTGAAACCGCTCGTACCGGCGGGCGCTCTCGCCCGCAGCGAGTCCAGCGTTGTACTGACGCTGGTACTCGTACGCGCAGCTTCTGCAGCCGCGGTCGCGACCCCAGCCGCCGTGGCCGTGACCCCAACCACCGCTGTCACGGACAACGACGTAGTCACGGTTCCGATCGCCACCCCCGAAAAGCTCGTCGAGGATCGCGACGCCACCGCCGATGACCACTCCGGCGATGCCGACCTTCACTGCCGTCTCGAGGATTCTCTCCCCGGAGTTGGCGTCGAACAGACCGCCAGCAACGCCCCGGTCCGCACCCACCACGGGCGCGAAGAGAACAACAGCCACAACTGCGAGAATCAGAAAGGTCTTCATGGCCTTTTTCTCCTCTCCGCCATTGGCGGGAAACGAACAGTGGTATCAAGAGCGACGCACCTGCGCCGCAATAGTCCAAAAATCAACTTCACAAAGAACATCTAGAACACCTGTATTATACTCCAAATCCGCTCAAAAGTCAAGCCCTATGATGATGTGTAATGAGCGGCCTTTTTGGGGAAAAACCCGTTGACGCAATGCCCCAAACGCGCTACGAATGCCTGCACGGCATAAAATCCGAAATCCGAATATCGAAATCCGAAACATACGCATATGGAAATATCAAAAACAATCGACTTCATAGAAAAAAGCGAACACGTCGGGCTCTTGCTTGCGCCCGCGCCCAACATTGACATCCTCGCCGCGGCTGAGATGCTCGCGCGCGCGCTCGCAAAACGGAAAAAAGCCGTTGGGCTTTTTTATGAGATCGCGCTTCCCCCGCGCGGCATTCCGAGTATTTTCGGAGCGCTCCGAAGCGCACAGAAACTGCCGAAGGAATTTGTCATCTCCCTTGATACGGCGCAATCCCCCGCATCAGAACTTCGATATGAAAAATCGGACGGCCACATAGACGTTATTTTCTCTCCCAAGGGACCGGGAATTTTGCAGGAGCATGTTTCGTTTCGCGAAGGGAGGGTCCAGTGCGACTGCATTATTTCTTTGGGGATCCCGGACATTGAATCAGTAAGCGGGGACATAACCGACGACCCGGAAATATTTACGAGAACCCCGATCATCAACATTGATTCGTCTCCGGAAAACAAACAATTCGGCGAAGTAAACATCGTGGACGCGCGGCCGCATTCTGAAATTGTCTATTCTCTCATAACCGCAATGGAAAAACTTCCGCCCGAAGAGCACGAGGCAACACTTCTCCTTGCCGGAATTCTTGCGGGGACCCGCCACCTCACCTCGCCCGAACTTAAGCCCGAAACCGTGCTTGCGGTCTCCGAGCTCATGCGCGCGGGTGCGAACTACAAAGAAGCGCTCGCGCTCTCGAAAGAAAAACGTCCCTTGAACATAATTCAGCTCACCGGCCGCGCCCACGTTCGATCAAAACTCGACCCGGACGAAAAAATTCTCTGGTCGTTTCTCACGCGGGAGGACTTTGAAAAAACCAATTCCGGGATCGAGGATGCCGGTAAGGTTCTTGCCGCGATCTCCCGCGAGTGCCCATGGGAGACGGTCGCAGTACTTCTCGCACAGGACCCGAGTACCGAGCGGATTTTTGCGTTTCTCACCGGAGACGACCGAGCGCTTTCAGAGATCGATGCCTCCGCGGGCGGCGAGTGGAAAGATTCGTCTCTCGCACTCCCCGCGTCGTTTGAGCATTTCGCCGGTGCGGAGGAATACGTCCGTTCATTGCTCGGACGCGCTCTTTGAAATAGAATAGGGTTACCATAATCACGCGGCCGCGCGCACCATAGATCCATGCCCAGTAATACAACCTCGACAAAGGACTCGGGAGAATCTCTCGCTATGCGTATGACACACGAAACTATCAAATTCTCTATACTAACGCTCTTCGCTGTCCCGACGATACGTCGGGACAGTCGAGGTTGATATACTGGGATGCCGGAACTTCGCGACGACAAACTGAATCGGCGCCTCTCCTCCCTCCGCAAAAAGGAGGCGGAAGACGTTGCAAGAATTATTGCGGACAAATTCAGCGTTCCCTACGTGAATCTCTTTTTATTTCCCATTGAGATCGATGCCATGGCGATTCTTTCGGAAGAGCGCGCGCGCTTCGGCGAGCTTGCGGTATTTCAGGCAATTGGCCGCAATCTGAAGATCGCGGTAAGAAATCCGGACAAGGAAGAAACGCGTGCTGTTCTCAAACGCCTGGAGGAGGATCGCTACGCGACGGAACTCTTTGTCGCGTCCCGCGAGGCACTGGAGCACGCCTGGGAGTTTTATCGGAGAGTGCCGCCGGAGGATGCGGTTGGAGCCGGAGCAGTCCGCGTTTCAAGCGAAAAAATAAACTCGATTAAAGAATCTCTGAATGATTTGACCGGCGTTCGCGGACGAATTGAGCACACGTTCTACGGAAGGACAACGGACGCTTTGGAAGTCATTATCGCCGGAGCGCTCGCAATCAACGCCTCTGATATCCACATCGAGCCCGAGCTCGAATCGGCTCGACTCCGCTATCGGATGGACGGGGTTTTGCAGGACGTGATCGCGCTCCCAAAAAAACTCTACGCGCTTTTGCTCTCCCGAATAAAACTCGTATCAGAGATGAAATTGAACATCCACGACCAGGCGCAAGACGGGCGATTCACCATACAAACGAGTGTTGAAATAGAGGTCCGCGCATCAGCGCTTCCTGGCCCGTACGGGGAAAATCTCGTGCTTCGTATTTTGAACCCGGAGTCGATCCGCATATCGTTTGAAGACATGGGCATGCAGCCCTGGATGATCAAAGATCTCGACCGCGAGCTTGCGCGCCCGAACGGCATGATCTTAACGACTGGCCCCACGGGATCCGGCAAAACAACGACCCTCTACGCATTTGTCCAAAAAATCTATACGCCGGAGATCAAGGTCATCACCATTGAGGATCCGATTGAATACCATATCAAGGGAATCGAACAAACGCAGGTGGCACCCACGGAGGGGTATGACTTTGCAAACGGCCTTCGCGCGATCGTGCGCCAAGACCCGGACGTTATTCTTGTGGGAGAAATCAGAGACCTGGAAACCGCGGAAACCGCAATGAATGCGGCGCTCACCGGGCATCTCGTTTTCTCAACGCTTCACACGAATAACGCCGCAGGAACCGTCCCGCGCCTCATCAATCTCGGGGTAAACCCCGCGATTATTGCGCCCGCCATAAACGTTTCCATGGCCCAGCGCCTGGTGCGCCGCCTCTGCAGCGATTGCAAGGTCGCGGCCCCCCTTTCGAGCGCGCTTGAAAAGAAGATTGCGGGTGATCTCCGCAATCTTCCGAAGGGAATCCCCATTCCTCTTAAGCAAGAATGGAACGTGCGCGCGCCCGCACACACCCCATGCGCAACATGCAATGCAACCGGCTACAAAGGGCGGATTGCGGTATTTGAAATCATCCTTGTTGATGAAAAAATTCAGGAGCTTATTTTAAAGTCGCCTTCCGAATACGAGATCAAGCGGTGTGCGCGTGAGCAGGGACAGATGACGATCCGGGAGGACGCAGTTCTTAAAATCATCGCCGGGATAACGGACTTTGCTGAAGTGGATCGGGTCGTCGGTGCAGAATAAAGTAATGCTCACCAATATACGTTTGAAACACACTCGGCCGCTCCAGCGGCGGCCTCACTAAGGGTCGAATGAAGTGTCGAGCAGAGCTCGAACCAAGCCACCTCATTCTCCCATTGTTTCAAACGCATATTGGATTCGCGTGAGCATGGACGTATTTAGAAAATTGTCGAGGAAATATATCAGCTCGCTCGAACAGAAACAATAAAAAATTGCCGCCCGAAGCCGTGGACAATTACTCCGGTGTAGGAACACGGAGGTTAGGATCTTTCCCAGGCACTGTCCAGCTCACTCGATATTTCGATATATCGATATATCGAGAGAACCAGACAGCCCTGGTGTAAAAATCCCCGTTAAGGCTCCTCGGAAGAATCGCCTTAATTGTCCACGACTTCGAACGGCAATGCAAAAATAAAAAAGGGGTTCCCCCCGTTCCTATACATTGCGTTCGTTGCCATTATATCACTAAATTTTAGATATGTCAACCGACCGGCTAGAAGCGGATAAACCGGAAAAAGAGGACTATGCGCTCGACCTCGCGCTCCGCCCAAAGGAGTGGTCGGACTACGTCGGACAGGGGCACGTGAAGCGAAACCTTCGCATCCTTATCGACGCCGCGCGCATGCGCGCGGAGCCTATGGAGCACGTCCTTCTCTCGGGTCCCGCGGGGCTCGGGAAGACGTCCTTGGCGCACTTGATTGCGCGCGAGATGAATACGAATATCCGCGTCACATCCGGCCCCGCGATCGAGCGCGTGGGAGATCTCGCCTCGATTCTCACGAACCTTATCCCGGGAGATATTCTTTTTATCGACGAAGTACACCGGCTGAACAAACTCGTTGAGGAGATTCTCTATCCCGCAATGGAATCGCGAACCCTCGACATTATAATCGGAAAAGGACCGTCTGCGCGGACAATCCAAATAGATCTCCCGCCGTTTACGCTCGTTGCCGCGACAACGCGCTCGGGCATGCTCTCGGGCCCTCTCCGATCCCGATTCGGCGCAAGCTATCGGCTCGATTTTTACAACGCGGACGATCTCGGAAAAATCGTCATGCGTTCGGCCGCCATTCTCCAGACGCCGATAGAACCGGCCGCGGTAGAACGCATTTCCATCTCCTCCCGATTCACTCCGCGCGTTGCAAACCGCCTTTTGAAGCGCGCGCGCGACTACGCCCAAGTGCATGGAACAGGAACCATAACAGACGACATTGCTCAAAAAACGCTCGATCTCTTGGAAATCGACGCCTTGGGCCTTGAGCCGATGGACCGGCGGATTCTCGACTCGATTATCACGACGTTCTCCGGAGGGCCCGTCGGCCTCCAGGCCCTTGCCGCAACAACGTCAGAGGAAGAAGATACGATTGTCGAGGTCTACGAGCCATACCTGATGCAACTCGGATTTCTTGAGCGCACGCCCCGCGGCCGGGTTGCCACCGAGCGCGCCTACGAACACCTCGGCCGCGCATACACTGCGCAAAGTACTCTTATCTCCTAGAACAATTCACACAATGGTTTTTCCTGTTTTTCTCGTCATTTTCATCGTGTTTTGGACCGGCTACCTCCTTTTTGGGGTTTCAATGGTATACCACATTAAGGAGTATTCGCTTCCCGCGCACCCGGTCCCGAGAATTTTTACGACAGCATTCGCCGCGCTCTCGATTGTCTTGTTTCTTTTGTCCGGATTTTTTCTTATGGGAATATACCGAATACAATAAATGCTCCCGCTTTTCGAAAACGAAAAAGTTCTTCTCATCGTCAGAAAACACTGGTTCGTCATGGCTCGGACCGCTATTCTCTTTTTTGTGCTCCTATTCGCTCCGGTCATCGGATCATTCCTTTTCCCCTACGTGAAGACAGCCATTCCAGAGGACCTTTTGTATGCGGGCACTAATTTTTTTGTTTCGCTCTATTTTGCCGCTATCTCGGCGTTTCTTTTCTTCGAGTGGATGGACTATTACCTTGACACATGGATCATCACCTCGCGGCGCATCATCGACATCGAACAGCAAGGGCTTTTTAGCCGGCACGTTGCTGAAATTCCCCTTTCACGCGTACAGGATATAACCATAGAGGTAAACGGCATCCTTGAAACCCTCCTCCGGTTCGGCACGATCCGCATTCAGACCGCGGGAGAGCGCGATTTTTTCATCCACGACGTTCCCCACCTCCAGGAACTAAAAAACACCATATTGTCGCAAGTAGAAACGCGCCAGACAGAAGGCCCGAAGGAGGGGCCCGCGGCGCGCGAGTATCCTTCGCCCTGAACAAGTATGTCGGGACACTCAAAGTGGTCGCAAATCAAACATAAAAAATCGATAACCGACCAGAAAAAGGGCGCCCTGTTTTCGAAAATCGCGCGCGAGCTCACGTCGGCCGCGCGCGCAGGCGGCCCGGACCCCGCCGCAAATGCACACCTCCGTGCGGCTGTTCTCCACGCGCGATCATTTGGATTGCCGAAAGACAACATCGCGCGCGCGATTCGGCGCGCGGCGGGCGGGGCGGGCGCCGACTCCGCGAGCGACTTTCTCTACGAAGCGTTTGGTCCCGAGGGTGTGCTCATCCTTATCGAAGGAATCACGGACAATAAAAATCGATCACTTGCAGAAATCCGAAAGATCCTCGGCGATCACGGCGCGAAATTTTCCGACCCCGGAGCGGTTTTGTGGAACTTCGAAAAGCGCGGGCTCGTCTTCGTTCGCCGAGAGGACTCCCCCGACGCGACTGAAGACCAAATTGAACTCGCGGTAATCGACGCGGGCGCGCGCGACTACGAAAAAGATGGCGATTCATGGATTGTCGAAACACTCACGGGCGAAACCGAACGCGTACGGGAGCGTCTCGTCGCATCCGGCATCCGCACAAAAGAACCGAGCTACGGCTACCACGCAAAAACTCAAATCGCGCTTTCCGCCGCGGGCCTGACGGCGCTCATATCCCTCACCGGCGCGCTTTCCGACCACGACGATATCCAAGAGGTATACACAAACGCTAAACCCGCATGATTATCCTCGGTATAGATCCTGGCACGACCTCGATCGGATTTGCGGTTCTCGACTGCGGGGCGAAAAAGCCCGTTTTGCTTGATGCGGGGCTCCTTGACACCGCGCTCCGGCCCCCAGAACGATTTTTGCGCACTCACGATGCGATACGAACACTTATTTCCCGATGGGAACCCACGTCGGTTGCCGTTGAAAAACTCTTTTTTGAAAAAAATAAAAAGACCGCAATGGCGGTATCAGAAACACGTGGAATAATCCTCTTGACAGCCGCACTCCAAAAAATTACACTCTTTGAGTATACTCCGCTTGAGGTGAAAAAGGCCGTCACCGGACACGGCTCGGCGGATAAAATGCAAGTTGAAAAAATCGTGCGGATTTCTATTTCTGGAGCTGAATCGCTCAAGGCCCGCGATGACGTTTTCGACGCAATAGCGATTGCGTTCACATCGCATCTTTTGGAGCGGTTCCGTCCGGAACAATAGACATTCATGCCGTACGGTTCACCATTATTTCGTAAAAAGGTCGAACTTCGATATCGCTTTGAAACAAGCGAACGAACAAACACGTATGAATCACGACACCCTTAACTACGACGAAGAGGAAGACGTAGACTACGAAGACGACTATGACGAGGAGGAAGACAAAGACGACGACGAAGAGGAAGACGATAAAGATGAAACCGAAGGAGAATAAGAATGCGTCCATTCCCCAAAAGCCAAGACGATACGTCGGGCTTTTGTTTTTTATACCACCTTGAAAATCCTCTTGTTGCCTATGCGGATGATTAACCCGGGCTGGATTGAAACCGGTTCATGCGGAGACGAAAGAATCTTCCCTCCTATTCGAACCGCTTTTTGTCCGATGAGCCGCCGCGCCTCAGATTTTGACGCCGCGGCCCCCGTTTTCATGACGAGTGCGAGGGCGTCGTATTCGCCTTTGGGAAGCGAAATCCTCGGAACCGAATCGGGTATTTCTTTTTTTGAAAAGAGTGAAAGGAAATACTCGCGTTCTTTTCGCGCGGCGTTACTTCCGTGGTACCGGCGGACCAACGCCTCGGCGAAAAAGAGTTTTGCCTGCATAGGGTTTTCCCCCTTGAGAACACCCGCCTTCCACGTTTCGATATCCGCTTGCGGAACGTCGGTATACATCATGAGGTAGTCGAAAATAAGATTGTCAGAAAGGGACATCGCTTTCCCGAATTTGTCCCGCGCGGCGTCCTCGACCGCAATATAATTTCCAGCGGATTTTGACATTTTTTCTCCCCCGTCAAGGCCGGAAAGGATTTTTAAGGTCACGATTGCTTGGGGTACGCCCCCGAATTTTTCCTGAAAAAATCTTCCCATGGACTCGTTAAAAAGCTGGTCGGAGCCGACAACCGTGCAGTCCGACTCGAGCATATGGGAGTCATACCCCTGGAGAACCGGGTAGAGAAGCTCATGCACATAAATTTCTTCCCCCTTCCTGATCCGCTCTTTGAACATGTCGCGCTCGATCAGGCGCGCGTGCGTCACAAGGGAAAGAATTTTCAAAAAGTCACCCACCTTCATCTTTCCGTACCACTCGGAGTTTCTCCTGATTTCCAGGAGGTTTTTTTGCGGATGAAGGACTTTTAAAACCTGGGTCTTGATCCGCCGTGCGTTTTTCTCTATTTTTTTCTCCGCTATGACGGGCCTCGTTTTCGACCGTCCCGTCGGGTCGCCTATCCGCGTAGTAAAATCACCCAATAAAATTTGTATTTTGTGCCCCGCTTCTTGGAGCGTGCGGAGTTTCCACAGGGTGGCGGCGTGCCCGATATGAAGGAGAGGCGCTGTTACGTCAATCCCGAGCTTTATTTTGAGTTTTTTGCCTTCTCGAAGCGCCGCCCCAAGGGCTTCTTTGCCGACGATTCCGTCGACCCCTCGCGTAAAAACTTCTGATTCGAGAGTAAGGGTGTTTTTCCCTTTCTTGGTATTGGTAGACATATGGATATAATAATACCACGACAAATTTTTTGCGCGAATCCCCGCCTTCTGGAGGGCGGGGACGACTGGAAAAACTTGTCACTTTGTTTTATAATATTTTTTGTGGTGTCTCGTCCAAAAAAAAGAAAGTCAAGAGCGAAGCGCTTCGTGGGATATTTTCTGGTGTCTTTTTTTCTGCTTCTTGCGACGGGCGGCGTATGGTCCTCTTACATTGTCGTCCGAAACCTGCCGGACCCGAGGCGCCTGTCCGAGCGCCCGATATCGCAATCAACGAAAATATACGACCGAACCGGGGAAATTGTTTTGTATGAAATACACGGAGACGAGCGAAGGACCGTTGTCCGCCTTTCCGAAATCCCGAAGAATATGCAAAATGCGACGATCGCCGCCGAAGACGTAAACTTTTATACGCATATCGGCCTCGACTGGCGCGGTATTGTTCGGGCCTTCGTCAAAAATCTCCTCTCGGGCGATATTCGCCAGGGCGGATCAACGATTACCCAGCAGCTGGTAAAAAAGGCGATCCTGTCGGACGAACGGACGTATACCCGAAAATTCAAAGAAGCGCTCCTCGCCCTCTCGATCGAAACCGTCTATTCGAAAGACGAAATTCTCGAATTTTACTTAAACCAGATTCCGTACGGCTCGAATGCCTACGGCGTCGCGGCCGCATCCCAGATCTATTTCTCAAAGCCCGTCAGAGACCTCACGCTCGCGGAGTCCGCGATCCTCGCCTCTCTCGTCAAGGCGCCGACATACTATTTTTCCCGTAAAGAAGAACTTTTGGGACGAAAAAATTCACTCATAGACCGGATGCGGGAGCAGGGGTTTATTACGGAATCGGACGCTATTCAAGCAAAAAAAGAAAATATCCTCTTCAGCCTCCACCCGCAGGCGATCATCGCACCTCATTTTGTCCTCTACGTCCGGGAGCTTCTAAACGAAAAATATGGCGAGGAGTTTGTTGAATCAGGCGGGCTTCGGGTTATAACGTCGCTCGACGCCATCCTCCAAAAAAAGGCCGAGGAGGCGGTCGCGGCCGGAGCGGAAAAAAACGAGCTGTTGGGCGTGTATAACGCGAGTTTGGTTGCGATAAATCCAAAAACCGGCGAGATTCTTGCAATGGTTGGTTCGCGCAGTTACTGGGACGAGCCGTTACCAAAGGGCTGCGTGCCTGGGGTCTCGTGCAAATTCGACCCGCACGTGAACGTTTCTCTCCGCGCTCGCCAGCCGGGCTCGGCGTTTAAGCCGTTTGTCTACGCAACGGCGTTTAAAAAGGGATATACCCCGGAAACCGTTCTTTTGGACGTTCCAACAGAATTTAACCCTCGATGCAATCCGGACGGTACCCCGGGCCCCGCACTTCGCGATCCTGAAACGTGCTACCACCCGCAAAACTATGATAAAAAATTCCTCGGCCCGGTCTCGCTCCGGGACGCTCTTGCGCAAAGCAGAAACGTGCCCTCAGTAAAGCTCTTGTATCTTGCTGGGCTATATGACTCTATAGAAACGGCATCGGCCGCGGGAATAACAACCCTGACCGATCCCAACCGGTACGGCTTGTCTCTTGTGCTCGGCGGCGCTGAGGTTACCCTTTTGGAAATGACGTCCGCCTTCGGCGTTTTTGCCCAAGACGGCGTTTTATATC
>CAZVQM010000008.1:11869-12129 GCA_964629265.1 uncultured Candidatus Saccharibacteria bacterium
CCGCGTCGAGGACTCACGGGGAAAGATCTTGGAAGAGCAAAAACCGAGGGGAGGCGCGGTTCTTGATACGCAAGTAGCGCGGCTTATCACAGACATTCTCACGGATAACACCGCACGCACGCCGGTATTCGGCCCCACGAGCTCCCTTTTTTTCCCAGACAGAACCGTTGCGGTTAAAACAGGAACAACGCAGGACTACCGAGACGCGTGGGTCGTGGGGTATACGCCGTCCATTGTTGCCGGCGTATGGGTTGGAAATA
>CAZVQM010000009.1:0-11397 GCA_964629265.1 uncultured Candidatus Saccharibacteria bacterium
TCCGGGCTCAGGAAAAACCCGGACCCTTACGGCGCGGGTCGCTCATCTTCTTGCCCTGGGTATTCCCGGAGACAGAATCCTTGCGCTTACGTTCACCAACAAAGCGGCACAGGAGATGAGGGAACGAATCGTTCAAATCGTTAAAACCGTTCAAAACGATAGAGCCGTTCGAAACGATTTTAACATTTTTAACAGTTCCAACGGCTTTAACCAACTATTCATCGGCACCTTCCACTCCTTTTGCGTCCGAATCCTTCGGGCACACGCCGTAAAAATCGGGTACACTTCTTGGTTTTCAATTTTTGATGACGACGACTCTCTTGGAGTTATAAAAGAGGTGATGAAAGAAACCAGTGTAGATCCCAAACAATTCCCGACGGGCATGCTCAAGAGCGTCATCTCAAACCTTAAAAACGAGCTTGTCTCGCCCGATGAGTACGCAGATGAAACCGGACTTTCGGACATGTTTCCGAAAACGCTTCACCGGGTGTATGACGCCTATACACGGCGCCTCAAAGAATCAAATGGAATGGATTTTGACGATCTTTTGATGAACGTAACGCTCCTTTTTAAAAAGCGTCTGGATGTTCTCGCGTCATACCAAGACCAATTCCTCCATATCCACGTCGACGAATACCAGGACACGAATCACGCCCAGTACGTGATCGTGCGGGACCTCGCCGAAAAGCACCGGAATATCGCGGTCGTGGGGGATGACGCGCAAGCGATCTACGGATTTCGAGGCGCGGACTTCCGGAACATCCTGAATTTCGAGCGTGATTGGCCTGACGCAAAAGTGATAGTGCTCGACGAAAACTACCGCTCAACGCAAACAATTCTTGACGCCGCGCGAAGCGTGATTTCAAAAAACGCGCTCCAAAAAGACAAACGCCTTTGGACGAAAAAAGAAAGGGGGGAGCGCCTCCTCCTCTCGGTTTCCGAAGACGAACGGGGAGAAGCCGAGTTCGTCGCCGAAACAATTGAAACGCTCCTCTCGAACGGACGGAGCGTTACAGACATCGCGGTTCTCTACCGCACAAACGCGCAATCCCGCGCAATCGAAGAAGCGATGCTTGAACGAAACATTCCCTATACCATCATCGGGGGAGTGCGGTTTTTCGAACGAAAAGAGATAAAGGATATTTTGGCCTACCTGCGTGTTCTTATAAACCCAGACGACATGGTGTCTTTGAAGCGCATCGCGAATACCCCTCCACGCGGAATCGGGAAAGCGGCATTTCTCGTCTATCTCGCGCGCCGCCGAACGAAACACGAAAAAGGTACAGCCGGAAAACACGAGGACACAATTTCTGCGTTCGACGAACTCCTCGCCGATTTCAGCGCGCGAATCCGGGAACAAAAACCAACGGACGCCATTAAATATATTCTCAAAAAAATACACTACCGCGACTACCTTACGGATGGCACGGAAAACGCGGACGAGCGCTGGGAAAACATCGAAGAATTTGTTTCGCTTGCCGCGCGCTACAACGACGTCTCGCCACCCGAAGGAATCCAAAGAATCCTTGAAGACGCCGCGCTCATCACGGAACACGAAGAGAACGCGGACGACCGGAAGCAAAAGATCCAATTGATGACCGTGCACGCCGCAAAAGGGCTTGAGTTCCCGATTGTTTTTATCGTTGGGCTCGAAGAAGGAGTGTTTCCTCACTCAAAATCTCTTTTTTCTCCTAAAGATCTCGAAGAGGAGCGGCGGCTCTGCTACGTCGCAATTACACGCGCAAAAGAAAAAGTGTATCTTTCGTTCGCGCTCCGGCGGACTCGATTCGGCGGCGTTGAAGTAAATCCGCCGTCGAGATTTTTATCCGAAATACCGGAAGAACTCATCCATGTGGCGGAAGCTAATTTAGATGAAATAACAATTGATTAAACAATGCCCAGTAATACAACTTCGACTGGACAAAGTCCAAGGGGAAAATCCGAGATGACAACAATCTGCCCGAAACATTACAAACTAGTGTCTAATGCTGAGGCCATTCGCTAATGGTCGAAGTTGATATACTGGGTATGCACGCAAAAAAATCTCTCGGACAAAATTTTCTGACGTGCCGCTGGGTCGCGGATACCATGATTCACGCAGCAGAAATCACAAAAACCGATACCATAATTGAAATCGGGCCGGGTACTGGCGCACTCACGCGCCCGCTTGCAAAATCGGCCGGGCGCGTTATTGCAATAGAAAAAGACGAGGCGCTTTCGCGCGAGCTCCAAAAATCCCTTAAAAAAGACGGCGTTACAAATGTCGAAATAATCAAGGGGGATATACTGGAAATGACAAAAAATAAGTTTAAAGATTTAAAGAACTCAAAAGTTGTTTCAAATATCCCGTACTATCTTACGTCGCGCTTGTTTCGCTACTTTCTCGAGTCCTCACCCCGGCCAAAAACAATTGTTTTTACTGTTCAAAAAGAGGTTGCGGAGCGCATTGTCGCGCGTCCCGGGGATATGAATCTTCTTGCGCTTTCGGTTGCTGCGTTCGGAAAAGCGGAGAAAATAAAAAACGTTCCGCGGGAGTGCTTTTCACCGAAGCCGGACGTTGAATCCGCAATAATTCGCATATCCGAAATCTCGGACGAATTTTTCCGAAAAAATAAAATTTCGCCGGAGCGGTTTTTTGAAATTGTGCGCACGGCTTTCGGAAAAAAGCGAAAAATGCTTTCCTCATCCCTCAAAACCGCGATTTCCCCCGATGCGCTTCGGCGCGCGGGAATACACAAAAATGCCCGGCCTCAAGAGCTCGGGATAGAGGAGTGGGGGAAAATTATAAAAAACGCTTAGGCGCTTTTTGGTTCTTGGCTGGCTTTCACAAGCGCGTCTTTTACGCGGCCGGTTTCCTCTCCCGCTATTTCTTCGAAATTCGGAATATTTGCTTTGATAAACGACTGCATATCCTCGTCCTTTGCGCCCTGCCGGAACACGCGGTAAAACTCTTCTTTTTTCTCTTCGGGAAGTTCGGAGTCAATGCGATCAACAATCGCCTCAAGAACCATTTGGGAGGCATCCGCAAGAAATGAACGCTTCACGTCTTCCGGTGCATCAGAAAGACCAACGAGATCAATGACGTTTGCCTTAAAAAATTCTTCAAATTCCATGGTTGTTCCGCGTCTGCGAAAAAAGAAAAAAGTAAGAAATGAAAAATAATTCATTGCGCCTATGCTTTTTCTTTTTTCCCTCCCCCGCCTTTCATGCCGCCGGAGAAAGCTGTATTAAACCCTTTCATGAACCACTTATCCGCCGTGGCGAGTTTTTGCAAACCGATAATCGCGCCCCCAAGCGCAAGTGCAATAATGCCCCCAAGACCGAGTACCCCAAGCTTACAACCAAGTAATGCCCCTGACGCTTCTTTTTTCTGTTCTTGATTTTTCTTAATTCGTTCAGAACGAGACCTGAATATTTCTCCAACGGTATCAATAATATTTTTTGCGCGCTCATCCGCCTTTTCTTTGACTGCTTCTATCAGGATTATTCCTTCTTCCTTTTTCCCGCCTTCAGCGCCGCCTTTCTCGGTCTTTTTTGTAGGATTTTCATTTGCCATACTATAAATTAAACATAAAAACAGAACGCGGTCAAACCTGTATGGCCTAACCGCGCTTTTCTCACCTCCTTTTTTGAGACTTGGGAACTATTTCTTGGTCATGTCCGCAACGCTCTGGAGAGCGCCACGGATGCCGCCCGCATACTTCTTCTTCCAGGCGGCATAGTCCTCGGTTGCGGCAAGCCGATCACTTATCTTGCCGCTCTCCATCCGGCTGATTATCTGCCGGAGTTCGTCGGACGATGCGTCCTTGCGCACCGCCACGTCAGCTCGCGCTGCAGCGAGCATGACTTTGTTGTCGTGGGCCGCCCCGAGGGTCTGAACCTTAGACGCCACGGGGTAACCAATGGTCTCCATCCATAGGCCGTCGGGCGTAAGCCCGGTGACGATGAGGACGGCCCTCACAATGAAGTAGGTGAAGACGATTGCTCGCCCCCACCCAAGCGTATAGTCCCATGCGAATGCAATGAGACCAAGCGCTACTCCGGCGACGATGCCGCCGAAGAGCTCGCCCGCACTTGCCCTGACCCCGATCAACATCATGAGGTCAAGGGCGAAGATGTACCACACGAGAACCGCGAGATACGCCCTGACGAATGCGTCTGCGTTCTCGGGTTTTGCTCCGAACCCGCGGGCGAGGACTGTTGCCACGGTTGCCGCCGCGCCGCCCACCACGATGAGGATCGGCAAGCCGATTGCCATGCCAACTCCCATGATGAGGCGGGCAAACGGGTAAGACGACATGCCGAAGCCGATGTCCTCACGCGCAACTGCCCAGCCGATGAAAACGGACCCAGGCGGCACGATGAGACCGATGAGCATGATCCTCCAGAGGCGACGAGCGTAACGCTCTGCCGCGCCAGGGGTGTTCGGTGCCCCGAGGAGCCATGCGAGGAAACGACCGAAAAGAACGTCCATTACGCCTGCTATCGCATTCCAGAAACCCATGTTTCTCTCCTAGTTCCCCCGAAGCCGCGCTGCAAAATTCAGAAGCGCCGCCTGGGTCCGTGGGGTGTGCTCGTTGATCCACTCGCCGAAGTTTGAACCCGCCTCCCGCCGCAGGCGAAGGATTTCGCCCTGAAGAACAGGTAGCGTTGAGGCGAGCGTCGAAAGCTCGTCCTCGCGCGCGAGGCTCTCGAATTCGAGACGTGTGGCGCGCGCACGGTCGCTCGGGCGTAGGCGATTACCCTCGCTTTGCAAGCGGAGTGCCTCGTCCACGAGAAACTCACAGAGAGTCCACGTGCCACGGAAGTCGGCCTCCGCATTGCGCAACGACCGATGGGGCGCGGGTTGAGAAGTGAGAAACCGAAGCATCTCGCGCTGCTCGACCCCGCCGAACGCGAAGAACTGCGCGATCTCGACCGTGGGCCTTGAGAGGACCACGCGCGAGAGCGCAAGTCGCTCCCTCGACTCGAGCGCAGACATGAGTTCCGTGTACGCCCCGAAGTGGGGCGCAAGTTCAACCTCGAGGAACCGAATCGCGTCAGTGATCGCCTGGCCGGCGGCGCCGCCCGGAAACTGCCGCACGGCAACAGCCGCGGTGCCAGTAGCCATGAGCTCGTCGAGCTTCCGACCGATCTCACGAGGCATTGTCTTGGCCAAGTCGATGATGTCACATATGACACGGTTAGTCAGCGTTGTCCGCGGGGGCTTTGGAATCGCCCCGATGAAGGCGGACAGGATGCCGGTCGAGACAGACCGGTTCCACTCGAAGAGAGCCCTAATCCGCGGCTCGGACACGATCTTTGTGAGCAGGAACTCCACGCCCTGCTCTTGCAGGGGCTGGGTGTAGTCGATCACCGCCCCAATAGGAGCAACGTACCACTGCTGCTTTCCGTCCTTACCATCAGCCATTTCTCTCTCTTTCCTTTCTCCCGCGCAAAGCGGGAAGTTATTTTCCCCGCACCATGCGGGAAATTGAAAACCGAACTGTGAAGAACTTACCAATATTCTATCATAAAAAATGATATTTGTCAATTTGACTTTAGTAGCGAGATATATCATGTTTACCGAAGAAACTTTACAAATCGGAGGTATACCATGAAGGCAACTACCGCGCTTGGAAGGGTTGGCAATTTCCCGATACATGGCACGGTTGTAAATATTGAATCTACTGATATAGGATCTCTCACGAAAGCCATTTCGTCTACGGCGAAATTCCTTGTTGCCGCGGGTGCGGTAACGGCTGGAGTTATTGTGATGTCAACTGCTTTACAAACGAAAGAAGTAAGAAAAGAATCTGAAATGCCGCTTGCTGCACTTGCGGAAGTATACGATTCCGGCCGAAGAACATTTATCGGCGCATGTCTTAATGACAATTTTGATTTCACTTGCGCAAACCAAAATTTCTCCGTTGAACTAAACAGAATCAAAAGTATTTACTCCGACTATAAATTTTTTAGAAGTAGGACTAAGTACACTATAGAATTAATTGACGATTCGGTGTATTACGAAGCTTACCCAAATACGGAGCATCTTTCATTTCTTTCGCTCGCCGGATTTCAAAAACTATATCTCTCGCGAGGTCAACTGTCCGGCGACATAACAATAACTGGCGTTACCCCAGTCGATGTAGCCGCTCTTAGGAAACGCCTACACTATGCTATCGCAAATACTCGCGAATCAGTTGTCTCGACAATCGGAGAAGATGTCTTTTCGCACTTTTTTAAGTAGACCGAAACCACGCAGACGGGAAACCGTCTGTTTTTTGCTAAATCAATAAAAAATAATCACTTTTCGTTATGTTTTTTGGAAACAAAAACCAACATACATATAGCGTTTGAACAGCTCTAACAAAGAGCGCGCCCTAGATGGCGCGCTCTGATCTAACAATTCTAACATTATGACTAACTCGTTCCCATCATTATAATCGGTTTTCCGTTTCCGACATTCACGCAACTGGTTCCGACATACACCATACAGGGCAGAGACGCGGGCAGAGCAAGCCCCAGCACCCAATGGCCGGGCATAAAATTGAAATTCGCGTAGAGCTTTGTTCCCGGAGTAACGAGAAAATCGCCGCCAACAGGCGAACCGACTGTTATTAAAATACTTGAACTGCATGTGCACACAATAAATTTTGTTACCATACCACCAAATGGACTAAGGCCCCCGGTTGAACCGCCGAAAAACGCCTGCGTATCCGATACGGGAATAAAAAACGTGCTTGCGATTATAATAAGCGCAAAAATCGCGAGATACGAAAGGGCTTTTTGATTCATACCACGAGTATACACCCCCAAAGGCAGGACATAAAGGAAGCCAGCGTCTTTACTGACCCCACACAAAGGGCTTGTTGTTAAATCCGTTAAAATCGTTATATCACTTCGCCGAGCAAAGCTCGACTTCGTTCATTAAAACAGCCATAAGCGGTTTGAACAGCTTTAACGTTTCTATCGTTTTGAATATCGTCAAAATTGTGCATAAGTGAGCGGTTTTCGGAATATCCCTATGCTATACTAAAAGCGTGGCACACAAGGCCCACGAATTTCGATTGAAAAAAAGGGGATGGCTTGGCCCTGCTCTTTTTATCGTGACCGCAACGTCGCTCGCTTTTTACCTTTTATTCGCCTCGCGTACTCCGGGAGCGTCCATTCTCGCGGAGCGCGGAACAAATAGCCAAAACGGGCAAAGAGAAGAAAATCCGCTTTTTGCCGACCCGGATGAAGACGGCCTGAAAAACTGGGAAGAAGCAATGTACGGAACAAATCCGGATAATGCCGATACTGATGGAAACGGAATTTCCGACAGAGACGAAGCGCTTGCCGGGATATTTTCAAATGAAAATACTGAAGGGTCTGTCCTTGGCACGCAAAGTGGCGACAAATCAACAAACCTTACAGAAACACTTTTAGAAAAATTCGTAACAGCAGGCGGGGCTGTCGCGCTCTCAAAAGGGAAAGAAGGCGGATTTATCACGTCCAAACTTCTTTTAGATGAAGTCGAGCGTCTTTCCAAAGAGGGCGCGCTTCCGCGACCCGTGCCAATACTCCCTCTTGAGAAAATTTCCATTCTTATGTCTGGCAACACGAGTCCTGATGCGGTTCGCGATTACCTAAACACCGCCGCGGAAATACTTTCGCGAAACTCGAAAGATCTGAAAAAAGATAATCTCGACCTGCTCGCGGAGATTCTCCAGTCGGGCGACCTCGGACGCCTCGCAGAGTTCGCGCGCTACCGCGAGTCAGCCGACACGATCATACGTGAGCTATCAGCGCTCCGGGTTCCGAAAAATCTTTCGTGGTACCACGAGCGGCAAATTTTTCTTATGAGCAAAATGGCGGAGCACATCGCTATTTTTGAAAAAACCGCAGAAGACCCGTTAAAAACGCTCGCGCTTGTTGAGCCGAATATAAACGTGAAAGAGGAACTTCTGACGTTGAATCGAAACGATCTCTGGACATGGCTCAACAATCAAAAAATTGTTTTGAAGCCGGAAGACAAAGCATATTCGATTATCTATTGATTGTATGGTGGCGCCAAAAACCGTTTGGAAAACAATTCTTGAAAGCATTCTCGTCGCAGAGCTCGTTTTGATGCCGCTTTTTATTCCGCTCGCGGCCCGCGCACAGGACTTTCCCATGGACTCTCCCAGTGATCCGGGAGGGCTCGATGAATTTCCTTCCACCGGATCTGGCGGCGGGACCGGCAGCGGAAGCGGGTTTAGCTTGGGAAGTTTAGGCGGGATCCTTTCTTCCTCCGGCGTTTCCTGTGGCGGATCAGGAGGGGCAGGTGGGTTTCTCGGCTCGATTTTCGGAAGCGCCCTTGGAAGCGTCGGCAATATATTCGGCGGGTTTCTCGGCGGAAGTGGCGGAGGAGTAGGAGGCGCACTCGGAGGAATTTTGGGTGGTAGCACGGGCGGTGCATTGGGGGGTGTTTTAGGAGGAGTAATGGGCGGAGGAGAAGTCCCGGTAAACGACAAAACCGTACGGAATGAAACCGGGCGAATCCGCACAAACACCGGGGAAATAGTAAAAAAAGAATGCGTCCTTGACCCGATTACGAAAGCAATCACCGCGGTACTTTTGAAGACCCTTGGTTCACGAATTATTTCCTGGATTCAGGAATCGGATATTGGATTTATAAAAAATTATGAAATGGAATTCAGGAAAGCCGAACAGGAGCGCGCCGAAGAATTCAGAAGAAATCTCGCAATAACACAAATGGGATACGGTATAAACCGGTATGTTGATAATGTTTTGGCTTATCCAAAACCCGGGAGCAATAAACTCGCCGAAACATTTACCTGCCCCGTGCCCGAATTGCGAGACGGAAGTTTTAATGCCGACTTTAATAATGGCGGATGGGAAGCGTTTTCTAAAAAGATGAGATACTCGCAATGCAATGCAGAAGGAGCAACACTTCTTGCCATGGAGGAAGAATCTGCTCAAGTACGAAATAAATTAAGAGCACAAACCGCAGAGATCAATGCAAACAGCGGGTTTAAGGGATACGGGGTTAAAACAAAAGAAAATTGCGGACCCGTTATCGGACGTGATGGAGTAGAATACATTGAATGCACCACCGAACAGGAAACCAGAACCCCGGGCGAGAGCATCAAGGACCTCATGAACCGAATATTCGGATCGGGAATTGACTGGGTCATAAACGCTGATGAAGTAAACGAGGCGATTATCGCGGCGATAATGTTTCTCGCTGATACACTCGTAAAAACATCGAGCGGCCCTGACGGAAAAGGCGTGTTTGCTCCGGAGCTTTCCGCTGCTGCGGCGTCATCCCCGGGCATATTTTCAGAGTCAACGCTCATGGTCCAGTTAAACACGCAAATCGCGCGGGCAGATAAAGGAATTGAGATCATTGATGGACGCTTGACAGATGCGCTTTCCGCGGTTTTCCGGGAGGGGGAGATACTTTTGTCGCTTCGCAGAACCCTTGCCACGCTCACCGCAGCTCTCGCGGTGGCGACAGAACCCGGAGAAATCGCCGCGATAAGCGCGGAAATCACGAGCACGAATACTCTTATCAATACCTCGCTCACGCGCCTATCAAGTGCAAAAGCCGAACTTGCGGCCGCGGCATCGGTCAAAGAACTTATTGCGAAAGCGCGCGCGGATCTTCTCACGCTCCGAAGCCGCCTTTTATCAACGACGAAAATAGAAGATGTCGAGGTCATTGCAACGGACGCCATAAACCTCACAAACGCTCTTGATATCTTCTTTGAAATCGCGTCACTCTCCGTCGTATCGGGTCTTACGGGAACCGCGGACATCAAAATATCGACCATAGAACAGATTGATCAGACATTAGCGCTCGCGGGACGCGCGGCGTCCTTCGCAACCGCATTCGGGACCGGAGCAACGCGGGTCGCCGATGCAGCTCTTACCTCTCAAATCCCTGTTTTGAATACTAAAAAACTTGAGCTCTCCTCGATCTCCTCGTCCCTTACGGCGCTCCGTGCGGTTGTAAACGCAGCAACAGAAAAAGAAACAATCAGAACAGAATCAATCAACGCGACGAATATGAATATTTCCGCAACAGCGAAAGTTTTTGAAATTAATCAAACGATTGCATCTGCGATTAGGGATTTTAACCCATAAATGAAAAAACACTTTTTCGTCAAGGCCATCCCCATTCTCCTGCTTCTCGTTATGCTCGGGATTGTTTCCGCATTTCCAGCGCACGCACAGTCAAACGGGGACCTTCTAAAAGGTATTTCGATACCAGCGCTTTTGGTCATGAACGGGATTTTGGTTATCCTGCGGGGGATCACATCTTTACTCCTCATGGTCGCTTCAGCCCTACTAAACATGGGGTTTGCGATTAATTTAGGGGCAATCCCTTCAGAAATTCCTGTTGTTCCGATTGGGTGGGCTGCACTCCGTGATCTTACGAACGGAGTGTTCCTGCTCATTATTTTATGGATATCTCTCACGATTATTTTCAACATTGAACAATGGGGCGGGAAACGACTTTTGGTCCGCGTGGTCATGGTAGCGCTTCTCATTAATTTCAGTTTGCTTATGGTGACGATGGTGTTCGGCATCGCAAATCAGCTCGGCGCCATTTTCGCAAAGAATATGCCTGCCGAGCCCGGAACGTTTATTGCACAATCCATTGCAATAGAAAAAATAGGAAGCGTTCCGAGCCCCTCGCAAGCGGCCGCGATTAAAGCCGAGGACGCGAGACGGGCGCTTGAAACACAACGCGCCGGAGAGAGAACCATTACCCAAGGGGGTCCTGCGGTGATCAAAGACGCAGTCCTTGCTTCGTTGGGAGTTCCGAAAGCGGAGGCACAAATAGGATTCTATGCCGGATGCGCGGCAGGAGCACTGATCGGCGGTGGAATCGCGTATTTTTCCGCAGGCATCCTCTCAATAGTCGGCGTAAAAATCATCGCCGGCGCATGCGGAGGAGCTGCGCTTCTTGGAGCAATCAGCGATTATTATTACGGCTGGGGTCAGACACTCTTTGACGCGCAGGCAAATATGGCCTTGCGAACCTTGACCCAAATTATTCTTCTTTTGATCACTGCCCTCACCATGTTTTGGGGCGCGATAACGCTTTTCATACGCTACGCCGCGGTAATCATCGTATCGGTCCTTGCACCGTTTGCGTTTCTTGCGGCGACGGTTCCGGGAATGAAAAAATATTTCGACATGTGGCTAAGCGCCACTCTTCGCTGGGCGTTTTTCCTACCGCTTTTTTATTTTCTTATGTATCTTGGATTTTTCACGATGTCGACGATCAGCTTGACCACGCCCGCGGGCGCCGGGATCGAGCACGCAAATAGAATACTCATTACGCTGATCGCCGCAATATTTATGTGGGCTGCGTTCAGCATCGCGCGAAAAACTGGGGGAGCAATCGGCGAAGCGGGCGTG
>CAZVQM010000010.1:0-3785 GCA_964629265.1 uncultured Candidatus Saccharibacteria bacterium
CCCAAACCCGTTTATAGCTACTTTTGCCATATTTCTATTTTACCACATTTTCCGCCGCGGGACTTGTCTTCTCGCGCTTTTGCAAATACGCGTATGCGGCAAGCGTTGCTTTTACCGCGTCTCCGGCGGAGATGTTATTTTGCTTGTATGGGTCATCCGTAATGTCACCCGCGGCGAATATGCCCGCGTGAGACGTTACGCCGTGTTTTGAATCAATCACCACTTGTCCGTATTTGTCGAGTTCAACAATGTTCTTTACCATCTCGGAATTCGGCACAGAGCCGATCTCAACAAATATACCGTCTACCGCCAAGATTTTTTCCTCCCCGGTTTTCCTGTCTTTATATTTTATTCCTGTTACGAACTTTTCGCCCACCACTTCGCGCGTCTCGGCATTGAAAATAATTCCTTTCAATTTCGGATTTTGCTTGATATGCTCTTGAGTCACCGGATCTCCCCGCAAAGCGCCGTTATATTCAAGTATATAAATTTCCGAGGCATACGGAAAAAGGTCCTCAACCGCTTCAAGCCCCGCGTTCCCTCCGCCTATGACCGCAACTTTTTTTCCGGTGAAAAGCGGCGCATCACAGGTCGAGCAATATGCAACGCCTTTTCCGGCAAACGTTTCTTCTCCGGGAATACCCAGTTTCCGGCGTCTCGCGCCTGCGGCAAGCATAACTGTTTTCCCTTCATACGTATTCCCTTTGTCGGTTTTGACCTCAAAATCGCACATACGTTCCTCCACGGCTTGGCATTTTATAGACCTCACTTCCGTAACGCGCTCGGGCATTTTGATTTCGACCCTGTCGGGATATGCGCGAATATGCTCCTCGAATTTTTTCGCCAAATCAAAACCGGAGATGTTTTTTTCTCCGATCCAGTTCTCGATGTCCGCGGAAACCTCGGACTGGCCGCCAATGGACTCCGTAATCATGAGCGTTCGGAGGCGCTTTCGCGCGGCGTAGACCGCGGACGCAACTCCCGCAGGGCCTCCGCCGATGATGATGATATCGTAGAGCATCCTCGTCCTTTTATTTATGCAATCTCAAGCGCGCTTTTGAGCGCGGCCTGGTCAAACCCGACGACAATTTTTCCGTCAATATCAATCACCGGAACCGCGAGCTGGCCTGTACGCGCAATCATATCGTTTCGCGCCGCTTCATCGGTCGTCACGTCGCGCTCGGTGTAAGAAACATTGTTCGCACCGAAAAACTCTTTTGTTTTTTTGCAGTAAAAACACGTCGGGGTGGTATAGATCGTTACTTTATGCATATAAATTGCCTTTACATTACTTTATCTAAGCGCGGCCTCGATCGCCGTTTGAAAAACACTGAATGGCTGGGCGCCTGCGGGCGTCGCCTTCCTGCCGTTTATGAATATTGCCGGAGTTCCGTCAACGCCCGCCTGAACACCGTCTTCATAATCCTTTGTGACTTCATCTTTGTACTTCCGCTCCTTCACGCATTTCTCAAACACTACCTTATTGAGTCCGAGTTCACCCGCAAGAGCGATATAATCCATGGTTCCCTTCGCGAGCTCGGCCTGACGGGTATAGAGAGTATCATGATACGGCCAGAATTTCCCCTGTTCGTCCGCGCACTCGGCCGCCTCTGCAGCAGGACGCGCCGCGGGATGAATATTTTCAAGGGGGAAATCCCGATAGACGATCTTCACCTTTCCGGTTTCTACATACGTATCAAGGATTTCCTTTCGCGCCTCGTCATGGAACTTTTTGCAAAACGGACACTGGAAATCGCCGAATTCAACGAGCGTAACCGGCGCGTCCGCATTCCCAAGAACCGGGTCGTCGCCAGCGAGATTTTGAGAAACAAAGCTCCCATCGGTATCCGACAATCCGCTTTTCGCAGTATTTCCGCTTTCGGCGCCTTTATTCGGGGAAAACGCGTACATAACCGCTCCCGCGACAATAAGGCCCGCGACGATAATTGCGGCGGGTATAAGATAGGTATTTTCGCTCTTTTCGTGATTCTCAACCGGCGCCTCCGGCATAATATTCATATCTTCCATATATTAATATAAAATTAATTGAAAGCCGTCAAAGGCCTCTATCCTAGGATTTTACTACAGAAATTTCCCGTATGTCAAACGTATGGTGCCGGAACTTCTCGCGAAGATCACCGACAGGCGTTTTCGTCTCAATAAGGGTTGCGACGTGAGCGCGAATATCGCTTCGATTGACAAGCACCGCTCCGATGAGCAAATCCCCGCTGAAAAAATACCGCTCGTAGGAGTTTTTTTTGAAATCCGCGCGCTCGACCGATCCTTCAACGCCGGAGCACTCGCCGATCGCCGTGATGGCAAGCCCGAAATGAGCCGCCGCGTAGGCAGAGACAACTCTTATGGCGAGTTTTTCACCCGTCATATTAAAACCCGCGAGCTTCCCCTGCAAAAACGCATTTGTCCAATTCCCGACCATACGGTGTTTTGCGAAAATCGGATCAAAATATTCCGCCACGTCTCCTGCGGCGAAAACGCCGGGCGCCGCGGTTTCAAGAAACTCATTTGTTTTCACCCCTTCTCCGATCTCAACACCAGAACCCGCAAGAGACGAGACACTCCGCCGAATGCCGGTTGCAAGAAACAAAGCGTCGTGCTCAATCTCAAGAAGATGCGACGTCGTTATCCGAAGCGCATGCTCCCCCTCTAGAACCTCACCAATCTCCGAGTCGGACACGAACTCGAAACCATGGTCGATACAGACACGCTTCATAAGTTCTCCTCCCTCCGGCCCCATAATGCGTGAAAAAAAGTGCTCCCCCCGGAAAAGAACGCGCGCGGAGATTTTGTACGCCGCACATATCGACAGGAATTCAAGCGCGATAAAAGACCCTCCGACAACGAGCGGGCGCTCGAAGCGCTTCGCGCGAAACGCCTCGTGAAGCCGATCCGCGTCATCAAGCGTCTGGAGACGATAGCGGTATTCCGCGAGCTCGTCGAGAGAAGAGGGCGCAACTTCGCCGCCCGAGGCAATCAAAAGCTTCTTGTATGCAATCATTGTATGATCGTGAAGCCCGATCTCGCGCTTCTCGGTATTCACGAACGAAATCTCCGTACCCGGATGAAAATCAATCCGGTTACGTTCGTAATCGTCTTCTTTTCGCAAAAAAAGTTTCCCCCGCTCGACCTCCCCTTTCACATAATGCGGCAGGAGAACGCGAGAATACAAACGATAGGGCTCTGTAGAAAAAACCCCTATCGTTCCATCGGAATCCCGGGAGCGTATGGTTTCGGCGGCAGTAACGCCGGCAACTCCACCGCCGATAATGCAATAGTCATATTGGTTCCTCATACCCGGTAGTGGACTTCGGCCGTCCCGACGCGCCGTCGGGACGAAATCTCGATGGTTATTATTTCAAATATATCACGGTTACTCTCTTTTTACCCTGTAGCACTACACACGCATAAAAGCCGAAGTGTTACTACCGGGCATAGAAATTCAAAACGCCTCGAAAAACGATTTCAGTGTATCATACTCTCGGCCATACAAAAAATCCGGAAAACCGGATTTTTTGTATGGGTTGGCTTATCGGCGAAAACCGCCTCTCGAGCCGCCACCCCCGCGATCATTGTCGCGTCGCGGATTTGCTGCTCGCCAGCAGTCCTTGCAGAATACATCTCGCCCTGCCGTTGGCGGAAACGGGACTTTGCCCGGATTTCCGCACTTCGAACAGGTGATGTCGTATTCTTGCCTATCCTGCCAACCGCCCGCCGCGTTATCTTGGAACGCCACTGTGCGTTGGAAAATTCGAAATCCTTAAATTCTC
>CAZVQM010000010.1:3885-11156 GCA_964629265.1 uncultured Candidatus Saccharibacteria bacterium
CGCCTCAAATTTATTCTATACTTTCGAATCTTCTTTTTTTAGAAACGACCTCGCGTTTCTTAAAATGAATTATCCGAAAGGCCATCCCAAAAGATTCTTGCAAAATCCTCAGAAAAAATCCTCTGGGATGGCCTAGATGATATATCCTTTTAATACTTCGCCCGTCTAGTATAGCAGATATCGAGGTATTTTGCAATAGCCGTAGATATCCACCGGAAGCAAAACTGAGCTTAACTCTGCCAATGGAACTCTACGATAATATTAGAGAAGTTGAAAATTATGACCCGTGAAAAATAGCGTGATAATGACGGTACCGAGCGCCGTCAACACCAAAAGAAAACCAAGTGCTCTCTTGAGATGATTATCATTGTCTTTATGGGGCGACAAATACAATAGTATGGTGGCAACCGCATACAGCAACACGGAAAAAATACTTTTTGATGTCCAGTGGTGTCCGGAAAAATCCTTCAGCCAGTTCTTCAACGGCGCAGATAATTCAGCCCAGATAACAATCACCACGACAAAGACGATTGTAATGATCGCCGCGTATGCCGATGAAATGATTAATTTTGGTTTATTCATTGATATGTTAATTGATTGCCCCCCAGCGGGCCGCGGCGGAAATTACAAACCCCATCGCGCCAATGAGAAGCCCAAGCACAGCAACGACGCCAGAAAGCCACAGGGTAAGTCGGCGGAGCCCAAGCCGCTCCATCTCCTCTTTCTCAAGCAAAGTAATAAACAATACTGTCATTGCAAGCGGGATAACGAATAGAAAAATATGTTCCTTGGTCTCCATAATGATATTGTGCACCCACGGCGCAACACCGCTTTTGATTATCGGCTTCACAAGAATTCCGTAATACACGACATAGTAATAGCCGCCGGCAAGCCAGCTTGCGATGAAAGCAACAACACCCACCCACGCAGTAATAATCCTGCTCTTTCGCGACCCGACATCGTCTTTTAATTTCCCTAAAAGCCACAAAAAGGCATCAATACCAACAATGGCAAAGCCAAGATGGAGACCTATAAGAACGGGCTTACTTTGTAGTATGACAACAATATCCATAGGATAATTATATCACGCAAATACGCTCTAAGACACAAACCTCTAGAAAAACATTGTTACGTCGCGGTATGTGACGAGAACCATGAGAAAAATGAGCACGACGAACCCGATCGTATGGGCGATATTCTCCGATTCGGCGCTTATCCGCCTGCCGCGGAGCTTTTCAATGAGAAGAAAAAACACCCTGCCGCCGTCAAGCGCGGGAATCGGCAAAAAATTGAGAATCGCGAGGTTTACCGACAAAATTCCCATGAAGTGGAGGAAAAACGAAACGCCCAAGGGCCGGATATCGTTTGCGAAAACAAAAATCCCGACCGGACCTGAAACCGGAATTGACGTATTCCCGCGAACGAGCTCCGACAAAAGATACCAAAAGCCGTAGATAGTGAGCATAATGCTCCGGCCAAGCGTTTTTGCGCCTTCAACGGGCGCGAGGTACCACGGAACGGATACGACATCCAGTCGCCCCATAGAAATTCCCACAGACCCCTGCCCATCGGGAGGGTTTTCCCGCGCGAGAACGGAAATATCTTTTATTTCTTCACCGCGCCGCAGGGACAATGTCACCTCCTCGCCTTTATGCGCATCGATAAAAGACACCACGTCTTCTTCCGAAGAAACAGCGATAGAATCCCCGCTTTGGGAAATACGAAGAATTGCGTCTCCAAATTTTACGCCCACGGATTCCGCGGGCGATCCCGGAGCCACGGAAAGCACGGAAACCGGAATCGCGCTTCCCTCTCCATCAACAATCTCGGGCATGCCGATTCCCGAGGCAACCGAAAACAACACCCACGCAAGAACAAGATTCATTAGAACTCCAGCCGCAAGGATAATGAAGCGCTGCCACACGGGCCTGCCCGCAAAACTTTCAGGTGCGGCCTCGCCCTCTCCGTGCTCGCCAAAAATCTTCACAAAACCTCCGAACGGAAGGAGATTAAACGAGTAACGCACGCCGTTTCGCATTTTCGAAAATACGCGCGGCGGGAACCCGAATCCGAATTCCTCCACTTTCACGCCGAGCGCGCGCGCAGAGAAAAAATGCCCCCATTCGTGAGCGAGGATTAAAAGTGAAATAAGGAGTATGAGAAAAATAAATGAAAGAAATGTCATGAAATTATTATGTTAAATCTTATTTGCATAAATAACAACCATTGAACCGGAAATGATAAGTATAGCCCCGACACCAGTAAGCCAGTGAATAGGTGCTCGCAAAAGAAAGAAGCCAAAAATGACAACAAAAATTGGAAACGTTATTTCAAACATTGAAGCAAATGTTGCTCCCGCTAATTGAACTGAACGCAAAATAAAATAATTGGCAAGAAACGTAACAGCTATTAAAATCAGAAAAGACGGAGATAAAAGAATATTTAAATTTTTTGCCGTAAGGAGTGAATCGGTTTTCTCAAAGTATAGCGCTGCCACAACCGATATAAAAAGCGTAAAAATTGATTCAAAAAAAAGAAATTTCATTACAGAAAATTCTGTCAAAATCTTTTGTTCGAGTACATACACAAGACCCCACGTCATCGCGGCGCCGATTGCAAATATAATGCCAAGCGTCATTTTATTCAATCCGTAAAAAAATAAGATACTCCACATTCCCTTCGCTTCCGCGGATCGGGGACTCGATATAATCGCGGACATCCCAGCCCGAGTCGTGCGCAAAGCGCAAAAACCCATCAAGTATCGTTTTACGGTCGCGCGTATTTTTTATTACGCCGTGGCGAAGGATCTTCGGATCACGCGTCTCATACTGCGGCTTCAAAAGCGCTACCACGACTCCGCCACGAGCCAAAAAACGCTTTGCGTGCGGAAGTATCTCGCGAAGCGGAATAAGCGAGACGTCTATCGTAACAAGTTCTGCGCGATCGGGCAATTTTTTGAGCGCACGAATATCTGTCCCCTCCATAACAATAACGCGCGGATCATCACGGATTTTCAATGCAAGCTTCCCTTTTGCAGTATCAACTGCATACACTTTTTTTGCGCCGTGATTTAATAAAACCTCGGTAAATCCGCCTGTTGCCGCGCCTATATCAAGGCAAATTTTCCCGCGCGGGCTCGCCTTAAATTGCTTGAGCGCCGCCTCGAGCTTATAGGCCCCGCGCCCGACGAATCTCCGGTCTTCCCGAATTTTTATATCCACTCCGTCCTCGACGCTCTGCGACCCGGAAACCGCTTTTTGCCCCGCGACAAACACTCGCCCCTCTGTGACAATGACAAACGCGTCTTGGCGGTCTTCAGCAATACCTCGCGCTATTAAAATGTCGTCAAGGCGCTTTCTTTTCACGTCCCCTCACATAATCCATTTAAAACGCGATCGCGTTTTAAATGGAACTTCTAATTTCGATGCCGATTACTGAAAGCATATTCCCGAATTGATCCCGGCCACCCAGAGTTTTTCTCCGATGCGAAAAGAAGCGGCGGGAAAGGTGAAATGTACACTCGCCGGTCGAACGGATGTGACTCCCCGGAATTCCCGCGCGGATAAGCTCTTCGTAAAGAACGCCCGGGAGATCGAGAAATATCCTTCCGTCCTTTTCAATTAATAACTTCTTCTTTCCAAAAAGCGATCTATGCCTTCTGATAAATCCCCACATCTTCCCGCGGGGTACTGGACTCCGCGGGAAGGATTTGAAATCGCCCTTTATCCCTGCGGCAAGACCGCAGGGTATTCGGGAAGGTGTGGGGATAAACGGCTTCAATCCTTTGTGCCACGTGCGAGGCCAAATTTCGAAATGGCACTTTTGGATCGCGGGACCGATTACGACCCGCAGGGATCGAGGTGAAATTCCGGACGATCGGAATTGTAGCACCATCTTCGTTGCAATTCCCTTGACAACGCCTCGCCATCCCGCGTGCGCAATGCCGACCGCCGAAGAGGCCCTATCCCAGAAAAAAACGGGAAGGCAATCAGCCGTCAAAATTCCAAGAAACGTATTTGACTCCCGCGTAAAGAGTCCGTCGGCGCGGTCCCCTCGGCGAGGGAAGCGCTTCTCGACAAGAAGAATCTTGTTTCCGTGGACCTGCGTACATCGAACAAGACGAGAAAACGGAATATCGAGTTTGCGGAAAAACCGTTTTCTATTCCCGAGATTTTTTGCATCTGCCGCACTACCGCTCGATCCCATGGAGCCGTCCGAACGCCTTGATGTCGCCAAGAGAAGTTTCCGCCTGCCCGCGACCGGAGAATGTCTCATACCGTCATAATCTCCTTTTCTTTTGCAGCCGCACTATCTTCGATTTTTTTATTTACCTCGTCAACGAGTTTTTGAATATCGTTTTTTTGACGAAACCGCTCGTCCTCGGAAATTTCTTTCGCTTTCTCCCTGCGGTCAACATCGCGGAGTGCGTCTTCACGGTCGCGCCGTATTCTTATTCTTGCCTCTTCCGTATGCTTTCCGAGCATTTTGACAAGCTCGCGCCTCCGCTCCTCCGTAAGCTGGGGAAGCGCGAGCCGAACCGTATCCTTGTCCGCAATCGGGTTTATGCCGAGGTTCGAGGCCTGAATCGCTTTCTCGATTGCGGGAAGAATGGACTTGTCCCACGGCTGAATAACGAGCTCCCGGGGCCCGGGGCTTGCGATTGAAGCGACCGCCTTCAATTGGGACTTTGAGCCGTAACAATCAACCTCAATATCCTCGACAAGGGCCGGAGTCGCCCGGCCAGTACGCAATGACGCGACCTCGCGCTTAAAGCCCTCAATAATATGTTCAAGCGATATCTTTAACTTCTGTATGTCCATACCCGGTAGTAGACTTCGGCAGTCCCGACGCGCCGTCGGGACGAAATCCTATGGTTATTGTTTCAAATACGTTACGATATTCTCTTTCTACCCCGTAATACCACAAACATTCATGAAAGCCGAAGTGTTACTACCGGGCATAATTGCACTACTATTTCAGTATACCAAATATAACGCCGGCTTCTATGGGATGCGTAACGAGCCGGCTAACCGCCCCGGGAAGCGCCAACTTTTTCCACCGGATCCCGCTGTCATCCGAACGGTAAAAATCCGCACCAAGCGCAAAAAGAATTGATTCTGACCTACCGGGAAAAAGTGCTACAGCGCCTTTCGTTGTGTCCCCAGCGTCAAGAATCGTCTCAACGCCGCGCCACGAAGTGCCGCCGTCAGACGAACGAATAATGCCGCGACGCGTTATCGCGGCGAATTCGGAAAAATCCGCCGGGTTTGGAGCGAAATCATACGTATCTTTGCGAAACCGAAACGGATTTTCAAAAAAATTCGGCGCCTTGATCGCCTCACCGTCCGGCTGGGGAATAAAAAACGACCCCGGGGACTCGCCGCCTTCTCCCATAGACACTTTTTCCCATGTTTTTCCAAAGTCGTTGGTCGTCTGAATCGTTCCCGAATCCATTACGATGAGAAGCGATGCGAGCCGCGACGGATTCTGAAGTATGCTGGTAGGCGAATCGTCAAAACGCGTGCGTACGAACCATGTCGCGCCGCCGTCCTCTGACTCAAGAAGCACGCCGTCCGACATTCCGAGAAAAATATGATCCGAATATTTCTGATCAATCATAATCGCGCGCGCAACGCCGGAGCGCGAAGGAACACTATACACCTCCCGGAAACTTTTCCCATAGTCCCTACTTTGCAAAATAACGTTTCCGTCGGGGGACGCAACCGACACGAGTAGCACCACGGGCTCTGATTTCGAAAGCGCGGCCGCATAGACCTGCGATTCGGGCCCGAGGAGCGCCGAGCCCTCAATCTGCCGCCAATGAATGCCGAGATCCGGACTCATCCAAAGCCCCGCCTTGTTTGTTGCAATAAAAAGCTCTGCGGTCCTCGCGGGATGAAATTCGAAATCCGTGATATCCGCGCCTCCGGGAAAATCTTTTTCCCCGACAGGAGGAAAAATCGGCTTCCATGTTTCGCCGCCGTCAAACGAACGGATGGCAAGAGCGTTCTCGATATTTGAAAGACCCAGAGCCGCTTCGCGAGCGCGCCTTGCCGGGAAGTCCGCGAAGGCAAATTGCAGGAGAATGACCAAAAAAACAAGGGTTGCGAGAACCCCGATTAAAATAACATGCGCGAATTTATTTTCAAAAAGTTTCCCCATCCGGAATTATCCAACGCCAGCCAAAATCCTACACGCCCGCTCCCTCTATGAATATAAGGTCAAGTGACATCCGCGGATTTACGTTCGTCTGCGTCATCACATCTCTAATACGTACCACATTTTTCACCTTCTTGGCAATAGCGAGAGCGCGGCCAATATCCCCTTCTTCCTGCATACGCCGCTCAAGAATCCGCAAAACCTCGCGGGCCGCGCGTACGCGCGTTCCCTCGTCGGACGCCGCGCGCTCCGTAAACGGGAAAAAATGCGGGGCGCCCTTGGAAAGCGCGGCCTCCACGCTTTCCAGAAATTTTTTCTCTTCTTCAAATTCGCTTTTCTCCCTCGCCGCTAAAACCGCAACGCCCGCGCGTCCCGCGGCAACGCGTATGATCTCACCGTGGCGCGATTTCGAAACTGATTCACTCGCGAGAAACTCACTGATTTCATCGGAACTCACAAGCGAAAAATAGATCCCCTGCGCGCGGGAGCGGATTGTCGCGAGCACATATTCCGGCTCTGATGAAATAAGAAAAAAGATGGTTTGTACGGACGGCTCCTCCAAAATTTTTAAAAACGCGTTTGCCGCAGGCACGCTCAAGCGTTCTGCGCCGTCCACTATAATAATTCTCCATGCGTCGCCCGCAGGCGCAAAAGACAACATCCGCTTGAGCTCGCGGATATCCTCGATCGGAATGTCCTTGCGCTCCTCTTTTTTCGAAAGAAGTGTTTCCGAAACGCTCAAGACCGTGATATTTTCGTGCCTCCCGGCCTCAACTTTTTCGCACGACTGACACGTCCCGCACGATTCAATCCCTCTTTTCTTTTTTTCACAAAGAAGGGACTTTGCGATACCCTCCGCAAACGCGCGCTTCCCCACCCGCTCGGGTCCGAAAAACAAATACGCGTGCGCGAGCGCACCTTTAGAAAGCACTTTTTTGAAATATTCGGTTTGGCGCTTATGGCCGATGATCACAAATTTGACACAGTTATTTTCCTGCGAGCCAATATACTTTTTCGACATTTTGTAGAGCAAGCGAGGAAATCTATAATGCCTCCAGCGAGCCTATTACGTGTTTAAAACAATGGGAGGCGAAGTTTGCATGGTCTTCGAC
>CAZVQM010000011.1:0-11059 GCA_964629265.1 uncultured Candidatus Saccharibacteria bacterium
TAGAGCTCGTCGACGAGGAGAAAGTTCACGATGCCCAGTAGCGTACGATGGTGATTGCTGCCATAAAACTTCTCGGGGGAATTTTCATGCTCGCCGGCATGATCATCGGGGCGGGCATGTTTGCGATTCCGTTTTCTTTCGCGCACGCGGGCTTCTGGCTCGGCACGGCGGAGCTCGTATTCCTCGGGATTGCGGTTGTCCTCGTGCACCTTTCCTACACCAATGTCGTAATTGGAACTCCGGAAATGCATCGTCTGCCCGGATATGCAGGGCTTTATCTCGGGTCGTGGGCGCGTGTTCTTGCGTCTGGAAGCATGATTATAAGTGCGATCGGGACGCTTCTTGTATATCTTTTGCTCGGATCTCGGTTTGCGGGCGAAGCAATGCGCATCGGCGGTTTGATTTCATTTTCGTCGGGAACGCAGTCGCTCGACCTGTTTATCATTCTTGTCATCATGGTGCTGGGTGCCGCCATAACCTATTTTCCTATTCGTGGAGAAGCCATTATAAACGGGGTTCTTACAGCTTTTCTCATTGGTTTCATCGGATTTCTCGTCTACCTATTGTTTCCGTCGATACACCCCTCAGCAATCGGAGGATGGGAGTGGGAAAACGGCTTTGTCCCGTACGGCATACTTCTTTTTGCTTTGTGGGGAGGAGTCGTTATTCCGGACGTCGCGACGTTTTTTTCAAAAAATCCGTTCCAGACAAGGACCGCCGTGATCGCGGGCTCTGTTCTTCCGATCATCGTATATTTTCTTTTCTCGCTTGCCGTCGTCGGCGTTTCCGGCGACCTCACGAGTCAGGAAGCGCTCGCGGGGCTAGTCGGCAGTGTAAAAGAAGAAGTTATTTTGCTCGGCGCGCTCATTGGTTTTTTGGCCGTTTTTACGTCGCTTATCGCGCTTCAGAAAACATTTCAGGCGATGCTCGAGCTTGATCTTGGCGTTGGGCGCCTCGTTGCGTGGGCGGGAGCGAGTATTGTCCCGTTCCTTCTTTACCTTTTTGGATTTACCGATTTTATTGCGGTGATCGTCATCGTCGGCGCGGTCGCAATCGGGATTGACGTCCTTTTGATTCTTGCTCTTCACTATGCGATGAAAAAATCCCACGGGATTTCTTTTTCGTGGTTCGGCATCGCGGCGCGGGGAATTCTTTTTTGCATAATATTTGTCGGAATCGTCTACCGCCTTTTTTTTGCGGGAGCGTAGGCGGTTTTCATTACTGGTATGGACGAAAAAACGCCACCATTTTCTCTCAACGTCCTTTCGAATCCTTTTTGGTCAATGCCGCCCGAAGAGGTGTTTCGGGTCCTCGGGTCTTCTCCCGACGGCCTTTCGGATGAAGAAGCTCTCCGGCGTCTTTCTGGGTTCGGAAAAAATTCTCTTGAGGAAGCGCCGCGTCTCCGAAAAACAAAAATTTTTCTTGATCAGTTCAAAAGCCCTCTTATTCTTGCGCTTATCTTTGCGGGGATCCTTACCGCGATTCTCAGAGAATTTGTGGAAATGGGGGTTATTTTCCTTGCGGTTTTCGTAAATACGTTTCTTGGTTTTTGGCAGGAAAACAAGGCGGAAACCGTTCTTGAGCTTCTGCGTTCCTACATTCGTACGCGCGTCCGGGTGAAGAGGGATGGTGGTGATAAAGAAATTGATGCGGTCGAGCTTGTTCCGGGAGATGTCATTCGGATCACGCGCGGCGACCGCATACCGGCGGACGCCAGGATTTTTTATACAAACCGGTTTCAGGCAGATGAATCGGTTCTTACCGGCGAATCGCTTCCGGAAGAAAAGGACTCGCGTTCGCTTCCCGCGGCGACCGCGGTCGCAGAGCGCACCTCTGTGGTGTTTGGCGGCACTCTTGCGGTTGAGGGAGTGGTGGATGCGATTGTTACGGGAACGGGATCGATGACCGAATTTGGAAAAATTTCCAAGCTCATCCGGGAGCGCGAGCGAGCCGGATCACGGACGCCGCTTCAGGCCGCTCTCAGCCGTTTTTCTCTCTGGGTCGGAATAGTTCTCTCATTCCTTATCGCAGTACTCTTTTTGGTCGGCGTTTCTTCCGAGTATGATCCCGCCGAGATGTTTTTGATCTCCGTTGCCGTTGCGGTTTCCGCTGTTCCCGAAGGGCTTCCCGTGGCGCTTACGGTGATTCTTGCCGTCGGCGTCGAGCGGCTGTCAAAAAAAAGAGCGGTCGTACGGAAACTTCTTGCCGCCGAAACAATGGGATCAACGTCGATTATTCTTACGGATAAAACCGGGACCTTGACCGAAGCCCGAATGGAGGTTCGCGACGTGATTCCGTGGGGGGACGAGGGAAATGAAGAAAAGAAAAAGGAAATTCTCGAAAGCGCCCTTTTCCATTCAGACGCGATACTTGAAAATCCGGAAGAAGAAGTTTCGGATTGGCGCATCGGCGGCAATCCGACCGAGGTTGCCGTTATTCGAGCGGCCGCGAGAGCCGGTATTTCGTACGCCGGCTTTGCGAAACGGTTTCCCCTGACCGAACGACTGCCGTTTGATCCGAAACGAAAATTCGCGGCGGTGTCCGTTGTGCGTAAGAACGGCAGCGAATTTATTTTGTTCGGCGCGCCGGACGTCCTCTTGGGGTTTGTTGATTGCGGGAAGGAAGAGAAAGAGCGCGCCCTCGCCTTTATCGAAGAGCGTGCTTTCAAAGGAGAACGAATTCTTGGCGTTCTCGTAAAACCGCATACGCCGAGTGCTCCGTCCGAGTTTGAAAAATTAGCATCGTTTTCGCTTGATGCGACTTCTCGCGGGGTAGCGCCTTTGGTAACAGGATATCGGCTTCTCGGGTTTATTGCACTTCACGATCCGTTGCGTCCGGGAGTGAAAGACGCAATCGGGCGCATAGGGCGCGCGGGCGTCAGAACCGTGATCGTTACCGGAGATCATCCGGGAACCGCGGAAGCGATTGCGCGCGAGCTCGGGATGGTTGACGGGAGGGGTGCGGTGCTCACAGGGGAGGACTTGGTGCATCTCACGCCCGAGGAACTTCTCGCGCGCGCAAGCGAGGTTTCGGTGTATGCGCGCGTAACCCCGGAGCAAAAAGTCATGCTCGTGAATCTTTATAAAAATAAAGGCGAGGTCGTTGCGGTGACCGGAGACGGCGTGAACGACGCGCCCGCGCTTGAAACCGCCGACATCGGCGTTGCGGTCGGATCGGGAACAGACGTCACAAAAAGCGCTGCGGATCTCGTGATTCTTGATGACAACTACGAGACCATCGTCGAAGCGATTTCCGAAGGCAGGAGAATTCTCGATAACATCCGTAAGGTCATCGTCTATCTTTTATCTGACTCGCTCGATGGGCTTCTCCTTATCGGCGGCGCGATTATTACCGGTGTCGCCGTACCTCTCACCGTGCTTCAGATTCTTTTCGTAAATTTTTTTGCGGACAGTTTCCCCGCAATTGCGCTTGCATTTGAAGAGGGGGTCGATGATATCGGCGCGCGGCCGCGCCGGCTCCACCGGAATCTCTTTGATAATGAGATGAAGGTTTTAATTTTGGCGATCGGGATTCCGACGTCGCTTCTCCTGTTCCTCTTGTATTATTTTCTTCTCCGTTCGGGGTTTCCGACCGACCTTGTCCGTACGTTTATCTTCGCCGCGTTTGCTACCTATACCCTCATTCTTTCATTTTCGCTCCGCAGCTTGAAAAAAAGCATACTCGAATATAATCCCTTTTCAAACCGCTATCTTCTTTCCGGAGTCGGCATCGGACTCGCCCTTACGTTTCTTGCGGTATACGTTCCTGTTCTTCAGGATGTTTTTGACACTGTGCCTCTTCCGGCGCCTTGGCTTGGGGCGGTTTTTCTCGTCGGACTTTTTAATATCGCCGCGGTTGAGGCGGGAAAATTGTTCTTCCGAAATCGGAATTTTTGATACATGAGGTCATCTCCAAACTCCCTTTTCTGCTGCAATTCAGTAATTTCGGCTCCGCCTTCGTCAGTCCTCCTTGGCGTACTTTCAGTCAAGTACGCCCGCGTCGTCCTTCCTCGGCTCGCTCGGAATTGCTGAATTTCGCTACGAAAAAGAGTTTGGAGATGACCTCGTTCGCTTTCCCACGAAAAATCACTTAAAATGCAGACATGAGAATTGTCGCTGATTTCCATATTCATTCTCCATATTCGCGTGCCGTTTCCAAAGAAATGACGCTGGAAAATCTTGATCTTTGGGCCGGGCTCAAGGGAATCGCCGTTATGGGGACCGGGGACTTCACGCATCCCAAGTGGATGCAAGAGATTAAGATAAAACTTGAGCCGGCAGAAGAAGGACTCTATCGGCTAAAATCCCAAATTCCAAGAACCAAATTACAAACAAATTCCAAATTCCAAATTCCAAATTCAGAAACACGGTTTATTCTCACCGTTGAAATTTCAAGCATCTATTCGAAAGGTGGAAAAGTGCGGCGCATCCACAATATTATTTTTATGCCGTCCATTGCGTCCGCGGAAAAATTCAACGCGGCACTCGGCTGGCGGGGAAATTTGAAATCAGACGGCAGGCCAATCTTAGGGCTCGACGCAAAAGAGCTTGCGAAAATAGCTTTTGATACTGATCCGCGGGCGGTTGTGGTGCCCGCGCACGCCTGGACCCCGTGGTTTTCCGTGTTTGGTTCAATGTCCGGGTTTAATTCTCTTGAGGAATGTTTCGACGAATACGCAAAGCATATTTTTGCGATTGAGACCGGACTTTCATCTGACCCGTCGATGAACTGGCGGCTCTCCGCACTTGACCGTATAGCACTCCTATCGAATTCTGATAGCCACTCGCTTCACCGGATCGGCCGCGAGGCAAACGTGTTTGATCTTCCCGCGCTTTCCTATGATTCGATTATTGATGCGATCCGTGCAAAAGACCCGGAAAGATTTTTGTTTACCGTCGAATTTTTTCCCGAGGAGGGAAAGTACCACTATGACGGCCATCGCGCCTGCAAAGTCAGCATGAGCCCGGAGGAAACGAAAAAAGTGAAAAAAACATGTCCGAAATGCGGGAAGCCCTTTACGGTTGGGGTTTTATACCGCGTGGATGAGCTTGCGGATAGGCCCGCGGGCGCGCGGCCCGAAGGCGCGATTCCGTATAAAAATCTCGTGCAGCTGGACGAAATCATTTCGGAAAGCTTCGGCGTGGGAACCGCGTCAAAGCGAGTACAAACGGCATACCAAGAGCTTCTCGGAAAACTCGGAAGCGAGTTTTCGATTTTGATTGATGCTTCAGACGCCGATTTGAAGAGCGTGGCGCCGCCCGAGGTATGCGAAGGGATCCGCCGCGTCCGGGCGGGATCACTTCATATAGAACCGGGATACGATGGAGAATACGGAATCGTAAAGATTTTTACCGAAGAGGAGCGCCGGGATATCGTTACTCAAAAAAGTTTATTTTAGTATTTTTTTATGGCGTCACTCCTCCAATTTTTTAAAGTGAATCGCGTTGTCTCGATACTTATCGGAAGCGAATTTATCCTTACGACTTCGTTCGGCCTTCTGGTTCCGATCCTGTCTCTATTTATCGTAAACGACCTCGAGGGCGGATCTCCCCGCGTTGCCGGGTTTTCTCTCGCGATCTATTGGATTACGAAATCCGTTCTTCAGATACCAATCGGCGCATGGCTTGACAAGCACAAGGGCGAGATCGACGATTTTTGGGCGCTTCTGACCGGCAATATAGCAAGCGGGGTTCTCGCAATTTTGTTTGCATTTTGGGTGAAGGATATATGGGGATTATATTTTTTCGAAGTGCTCTGGGGGATTACGGACGCCTTTATCGTTCCTCCGTTTTACGCGATATTTTCTCGGCATCTCGATCCCGGCCGCGAGGGATTTGAGTGGTCACTTCGTTCGTCAATGGCGTTTGGGGCGGGGTCTGCGCTCGGGGGGGCTCTCGGGGGAATTCTTGCCGCAGCGCTCGGATACCGGTCCGTGTTTCTTTTTGCGGGCATCGGCGCGCTTATCGGCAGCGTCCTCCTTATTTTCATGAAGCCGTATATCAAATCGCGCGGCGAGGGTCCGGCGGAGAAAGTGTATATTGCGCCGAGGCGGTTGTGATTCGGATTTCCTGCTTTTTTCGACACGACCAGTCGCTCCTGCGGCGACTGGCCTAAGGAGCCGAACACGATTCTTTCGCGCGCTCAAGACCAAGCAATCGTGTTCGGCTATTGTCGGAAAAAGCAGAAAATCCTTGTTTTTGTAAACACATTAGGGCGTATGACAAATCGGGAGGTTGCGAATATCTTTCGGGAAATGGCCGCCCTCTATGATATGGAGGGAGTTTTCTATAAGCCGCGCGCGTATGAAAATGCCGCGGCCTCGGTTGAATCGTTCGGAGAAGAGCTTTCGGATATATATAAAAAAGAAGGCGAAAGAGGATTTTCAAAAGTTCCCAGCGTGGGAAAGGGAATAGCCGCGCATATCCGGGCCATCCTCGAAAAAAAGGATTTTCCCGAACATGCAAAGCTCAAAAAGATGTACCCCGTTGATATAATTGGGCTTACAGCGATTGAGGGAGTTGGGCCGAAGATGGTGAAAACCTTGTGGAAAAAATTGAAGATTCGGACGGTAGCGGATCTTGAGAAAGCCGCGCGCGGAGGGAAGGTTCGAGGCATTGAACATTTCGGAGAAAAAACAGAGAGAAAAATTTTAAAAGGAATTTCATTTTTACAAAGTTCCGGCGGCCGTAGGATTTTGGGAGAGGTCGCGCCTGATATCCGCGCGCTTTCTTCTATGATTAAAGCGTTTCCAGAAGTCGAGAGAATCAAGGTTGCGGGCTCCATCAGGCGGAAGAAAGAAACAATCGGAGATATTGATATCCTTGTGGTTTCTTCAAAGCCCGAAAAAGTCGCGGAGCGATTTTTGCGCCTCCCGTGGATCGATCACGTTTACGGGTCGGGCCCCGCAAAAACAAACGTGCGATTAAAAAACGGACTTGATGCGGATCTTCGCATTGTTCCGGAAAAATCATTTGGCGCCGCGCTCAATTATTTCACCGGCTCAAAAGAGCACAACGTGGCACTGCGAGAAATTGCAATAAAGAAGGGACTGAAATTAAACGAGTACGGACTTTATCGGGGGAAGAAAATGATAGCGGGAAAAACAGAAGAAGAAGTGTATAAAGCGCTCGGTCTTCGGTATATTGAGCCGGAGCTTCGTGAGATGCGGGGCGAGATTGAAGCGTCTCGAAAAAATGCGCTTCCCGATCTTATCGGGTACGGCGACGTCAAGGGCGATCTTCAGGTGCAGACCGACTGGACAGACGGCGAGGATTCGATCGAGGCAATGGCACACGCGGCCATTGAAGCCGGACTTCAATATATCGCGATTACGGATCACACGAAGTCGCTTGCGATGACTGGTGGTGCCGATGAAAAAAAACTTACCCGGCAAATGGAGGAAATCGCAAGGATCAATAAGAAATTTTCGAAGTCCGGCTTCAGAATTTTAACGGGAGCCGAGGTAAATATCATGAAAGATGGGTCTCTCGACATTTCCGATGACGTCTTAGCAAAACTCGACGTTGTGGGCGCGGCGATCCATTCTCATTTCGACCTTTCGCGCGCAGACGAAACAAAGCGGGTAATCCGCGCGATGGAGAACAAAAATGTTGATATTATTTTTCACCTCACGGGCCGGCTTATCAATAAGCGCGAGTCCATTGACATTGATTTTGAAGAAATTTTAAAAGCAGCTAAGCGAACCGGAACAATACTTGAAATAAACGCATTCCCCGAGCGCGCGGACATCAAGGATGCGTATATTCGGGAGTGCGTTCGCGAAGGGGTAAAAATGTCTATTGATTCTGACGCTCATTCCAAAGATCATTTCAAACTTCTTGAATATGGCATTGCGCAGGCACGCAGGGGCTGGGCCGAGAAAGAAGATATCATAAACGCATGGCCCGTCAAGAAAATGCTGAACTTTTTAAAATAGGTGCGCTCTGTGAGCGCTGTATTAAGAAAATGCCGTAGTGAGTTAACAAGCGGTTGAAAATATGTTTTCAGGTAATGGGAGATGAAAGTTGCTTGGTTTGCGCGTGGCGCAAAACTTTCATCGACCCTTAGTGAGGCCGTCGCAGGAGGCAAGACGCGAGAGCTTCCCGCGAAGCGGGAGCTCCCGTCTCCGGCCGAATCGTACCTGAAAACATGTTTGATAACCGCTATTGCGAGTAAAACTATGCCGGTTGAGCGTTCCGCAGGAATTATAATTTATCGTGATACTCCGGAAGGTAGAAAGTATTTGTTTTTGCGTGCGGCGCGCGACAAATCAACGCTCGCGCACGGGAAAACCGTAAAAGATTTTTGGGATTTTCCAAAGGGTCTGCTTGAAAAAGGGGAGTCGGGCATTGAGGCCGCGCGGCGCGAGGCAGAAGAAGAGACGGGATTTCGCGGAATCGAGATTCAGCCGGATTTCAAGCACACGGTCCAATACTTTACGTTCAGGACCGGGAAACCTGTTCCCAAATATGTTGCAATGTTTCTCGGGCGTGTAGCGTCCAAAGCCGTAACGCTTTCTTGGGAGCATGACGAGTATTTATGGTTGGGCTATGAAGATGCGAAGAAGCGTATAACAATTCCTAAAATGAAGGACGCGCTCGAAGCCGCAGAAGATTTTCTCCAAAAAAAATAGGCCGAAAGGCCGTGTTTGATAAATACAAATCTTGTTTCTTTCTTCGAGCTCAATATGTTTTTGAGACAATCATTTCTCGTTTTATGCTCCCGCGAGCCACTATGCTCTCCCGCGAAATGTGAAGGTGGAGGTACAAATTCACGAAGTTTCGCGAGGAAGGAAACCGGCTTTGCCGGAGGTCTCCTCGAGCGAAACGAGTAGAATTTGTCTCCGCCGGAACTCTTGAGCGGAGAGCATGGTGGTGAGTTACCGTTTTGCTTCCTCCACTATTTTTACAAATACATTCGGATGAGATTCCGCAATTTCTGCAAGGATTTTCCTATCAAGCTCAATATGCTTTTTGTGAAGCATGCCCATAAGGCGCGCATAATTTATGCCGTTGGCTTTGGCCGCGGCGCCGATCTTTGTTTGCCAGAGTCTTCGGGTGTCTCGCTTCAATAATTTTCGCGAGACATAGGTATTGGTCCACGCGTGCAAAAGCGCTTCGCGTGCGAGCCGTTCCTTTGATTTTCTCCCCCACTTAAATCCTTTTGCGTATTTAAGGAGTTTTTCTCGTTTTTTGTGGGCGGCGACGCCCCGCTTAATTCTAGTCATGGCGATTGTTATTTAAGAATTTTGGTATACCCGCATTTTTCGTTCGACGCCGGGTGAAAATGAAGAAAACGCTTTTTTGCGCTTCTGCGCTTTTTTCGATTCTTTCGCGTTAAAATGATTCTGTCCAGCTTGCCGGTACAAGAGCTTTCCAGTTTTTGTTATTTTTATTCTTTTCGTGAATGCTTTTCTCATATTACAACTACGAAGTTACGAATAGATACGAAAAATATGAATCATATTCGAATCAATATTCGTACCTTCGTAGTGATTTATTCTTTTACGATTACCGTGCTTATTCCTTGCGGAAATCTTTTCGGGGGTGATTCGAGCCGGTGGACAATCGGAATATACTCGAGAAATTCCTTAAATTTTTCCATCGCAAGTGATCCGTGCGCTTTTTCTCTCCCGCGAAGGCGCATCGAAATTCTCACCTTGTCGCCCCGCTCAAGAAATTCTTTTGCTTTTTCTGCAGTGCGCGCGAGGTCGCCCTTTCCGGTCGTGAATCCGATCCGTAGTTCTTTAAGCTCCGGTTCTTTCTTTTTGCCCCTTCCCCGTTCGCGCTCGCCCTTTTCCCGTTCGTATTTGAACTTTCCAAAGTCCATGATCTTGCAGACCGGGGGATTTGCGGTTGGCGAAATCTCGATTAAATCGAGCCCGCGTTCCCGCGCGGTTTTGAGGGCTTCCGCGGTTTCGATAACGCCGAGGTTCTCGCCGTTTTCATCTACGACCCGGATCGGAGTAATTCTGATGTATTCGTTTATGCGGTATCTCTTGTGGATGGTGAAGTATTTAGTGGTAGGGAAAGGATATCATGGAGGCGGGGAGAGTTGAACTCCCGTCCGAATTTTGTCTCGCAAAAAACGCTTACGTGCGTATTCCGACCGAAGTCAGAAAATTTGTTCGATTGCGTCGCATACCGTATCGAACAATCAGGTATGCCAAGCGCGATGGTATAACACCGGGTATGGACCTCACGCGCGTACGTCCGCCGATGCTCACAGACCGAAGTCCGCGAGAGACCCTTTATTTAGGCAAACGCCAAAGCGGGTTGCCGCGTAAAGGATTTAAATAAGTTTGCACTTATTGTGTGTACCGTTTGTTATGGAGGTCGGTACGCCCCCAACACGATTTTTTGCGATCGAAAAGACGTCGAATCCCGACGCCCCCGATTGTTATCCTTTCAATGTGCGGGCGATTTCACGGGTCGCCTCCCGTTTCCTAATCGTTTCGCGCTTGTCTTTGGTTTTTTTATGCCGCGCGACTCCGATCAAAATCTTGATTTTACCTTGTTTAGTATATACGCGAATCGGTACGATTGTCAAACCTTTTTGTGCCGATTTTCCGATGAGTTCTCGAATTTCTGACTTGCGCAGAAGGAGCCGCCGTGTACGCTCGGGTTCATAGTTTTGTGGCGTGTTTTTTGCCTGATATGGCGGGACAGAGACATTGAGAAGCCACGCCTCCCCTCCGCGAAGAACGACAAACGCCCCCGCGATGCTCATTCGGTGGTCTTTTATGGATTTTACTTCAAAACCGAAAAGCTCGATTCCCGCCTCGTATTCCTTAAGGATTTCGTAGTCAAACCGCGCGCGTTTGTTTGATGAAAGTTCGGGCATGGGGTAACCCCACTGTATCAAAAGACGCGATGAAGGTATAGTTTTTGCACATTCTTTGTTACTCTGTATATATGCGAAACGAAATCGAGGCATTGATTCGAGATGCCGCATCCGGACTTTACGGGAGCGAAACCGTTCCTCCTTTTTCCGTTGTGCCGCCCGATGATCCGGCGCACGGGGACTATGCGTCAAACGTCGCGCTTTCAATTTCAAAAAT
>CAZVQM010000012.1:0-9548 GCA_964629265.1 uncultured Candidatus Saccharibacteria bacterium
GACCCGATTCGAGATTATCCGGCGATCCAATACAATGTGAATCAGGCGCGCATGAATCCCGGCGTTGTCGTGGAGCGCTCGCTTGCGTTTGCGCGCGATTTTCTTGACGGGAAAATTTCTTCAACAACATTTTCATACCTTGGTCCGCGCTCCACAACAACAACTAACGAAACAACAACGATTGACCAAATTCTGAATCCCATCCCGCGATCGAAAGTACGGCTCCGCCCGTGGCTTGAAGATTTTTATCACGAATCGGACGCAGACGCGGGCCGCCCCTCAGGCGCGAAAAAAGTCCGCCTGCAGATAGACGCAGCGGAACGCGTAGACAACAACGGCTGGCTCTTGTGGAATGCTGCCAATATATACACTGAAGATGCACTCAAAAAAGAGTAACGAGATGACCCCCTACGGAATATCTTTCTGATCAAGCCGAAACACGCTTCCGGGAGGCATCTCGCCTTTTATAATTTTTTCCGATACTACCTTCTCAACGGTATCTTGGATAAAACGCCTCATGGGGCGCGCCCCAAACGCGGGGTCATACCCTTTTTGGGCGACAAACTCGATAAGATCGTCCGTGAATTCAAACGTGATATTTTTTTTCGCAAGATCGCCCGCAATACCACGAAGCATCATCCGCGCAATATCACGGAGGTTTTGTATCTCAAGCGGGCGAAAAACAATCACGGCGTCAAAACGGTTCAAAAGCTCGGGGGCGTATATTCGCTCCTCCTGGATATAAGAAACAATCTTTTTTTGCATACCGTCAAACGAAGCGCCTGAAGAAACAAGTTCGCGGATTTTTTCAGAACCCGCATTTGAAGTCGCGATAATAATGGCATTTCGCATATTGATTCGCTTCCCGAACGCATCGGTAAAAAATCCTTCGTCAAGAATTTGTAAAAAGAGATTTCGCACGTTTTTATCGCATTTTTCAAACTCATCCAAAAGGAGAAGTGAATAGGGAGCGGCTTCCATGCGGTGGGTTAAGACGCCCGATTCGCCGCGAGCGGATGAGCCGATCAAGCGGTCAAGCGCTTCCGTATTTTGATACTCGGATATGTCAAAGCGCGCCATCGCATCCTCATCTCCGAAATAGACCGCGGCAAGCGCCTTTGCGGTTTCCGTCTTTCCGACGCCCGTGGGGCCGAGAAACAAAAACGTGCCAATCGGGCGCTTCCGGTCTTTGAGGCCGGCTCTCACGCGACGTATCGCGTCAGAAATTTTCACGACCGCCTCGTCTTGTCCCACAACGCGCGCATGAATCTCGCGCTCAAGATTCAAAAGCTTTTCCTGCTCTTCTCCTTTCACGTCGCCCAAAGGAATCGAGGTCTTTTGGGAAATGTACGAAGTCACGAAATCCGCAGAAATGAGGGATAATCCGGAGTGGCTCGCCGCATCGAATACTTCAAATAAAAGATCTATGGCGCGCCGCGGCAAAGCGCCTTGCGTGACGTAATTGAGTGCGCCGTCCAATACCGAAGAAAGTCCTCTGTACGTCATACGGATGGTGCCGCCAGTGCCCGCCTCTTTCGCATAGACATAATCTTTTAAAATTTCAAGAAGCATTTCCTCCCGCGGCTCCTCAAGCTCGATTTTCTCGAAAAATCCGAGAATATCGGTCCGCGCCTCCAAAATTTTTCGGAAGCTCTGGGTATTCGCAAGCGCAATGATCTGAATCGCGTGGCTCCCGAGATACGGACGAAACACTTCAAACGCGTTTGATTTGACGGCGCTCAAAGATTCTATCGCCTCTGGAAAATCTTCTATCGCAAGAATGATATTTCCCGCCCTCGCCGCTTCGTTGAGCACCCGGATAAAAATCTCTTCAACGTCGCCCTTTGTCTTTCCGGTCGCCGTAATCGCGGTTACGGAAATCATGAATACGCGCTTGTGCTCAAGCTCGGGAAAAATTTTCCCTTCCTTGATCATACGGACAAGCCCCTGAAGGAGCGCGTGCTTCCCTACGCCCGGCTCGCCCACAATAAGAATATTTGCGCCGCGCGACTTATGAAGCGTTGATTCGATCCGTTCGATCTCTTTTTCGCGGCCGACGAGGAGTTCGTCAAATGAATCTTCGTAATCAAGCTCCCGCGCGTATTGAGATAAAAGCGGGACCTGCCCGTAGGACCAGCTCTTGCCGATCCCGGGAATCCTCCCAAGAGAAGTCGGAGACCACCATCGAAACGCTTCGTCGCGCACCATGCATTCTTGAAAAACCCACTCTGATGCGCGCGCGATGACATCAGATGAAATGTTTCGCGATACCGCAAAAGATGAAAGTTCCGGATGGGCAGAAAACATATATGACATACTCGCGCCGAGCCCGACATTCCCTTCCCGAAGCACGGATGATTCAAAGCGCGACAAAAATTCGACAAACGACAAACGCGGTCCTTGGCTTTCGCGAAGCGCGCGAAGAATACGAGCGTGCTCTTCAGAAGAGATCCCGAGGCGCGAAAGAATGAGTGAGCCGGGCTGCGTTCGCGCGAGCGCATGCCAAAACGATACAATGAAATTATCGCCGCGCATTCGGGAAGCGGTCCGCACTATCTCGTAAAGATACAAATCGAGCCGCGATAAAAATGGGCCCGAAAAAGCGCCCGTTGGATTATACCGGATTGACCGCCGCCAGAAGCCCAAAGAGAGCGTGGGAAGAAAACACGCGCTGCAGAGAAAGACAAAAGAAAGGAATATATTCGCGCCGATCAGTCGATTGCCCGCCACACTATAGAGCACAAGCGAAATAAAAACGCCGGCTCCGCATGCAAAAAGGACGATCCGTCGAAAGACAGACGAGAATGTTTCATCGAGCGCCAATACGGGATCAAATCTACTTCTGCCTAAAAAACTTTCCGTGCGTCTCATAGTTATAAAAAAAGAAAAAAGATACTACCCCCGAAAAGCCCGAATACAAGAATCGGGAGAAGCGTCCATACAATAAAGAAAAGAATTCCGGCGGCGCAAAGCATAGCAAGCGCGAGGATGCCGCCCGCGCCGAGAAGCGCGCGGGTAATCATGCCGGCAAGACGCATCACCGTATTTACGACAATGGTTTCAAGAATTCCCTCCATATCGAAACTCGCTACCCGCTCGCTCAAACGGAAAAGAGGGGAGAAAAATGTCTTCAAAAGAAGCGGCAAAGAAAAAAAGTGATACAAAAACCATACAAAATCTTTCCAAATAGCACCCATATCGCGGTATGCCGCGCCGTAATGCCACGAAAGATATGACGCGATTGGAATCAGGGTACCCATACTCCTATTATAGTATGTTTATTGCATGTTCGCACTCTGGAGCAATTTCATTAAATATGCTATTGTGTAGGACGATTAACCGCCGGAGTAATCAAGCGCTGGAACAATACTTTCGCTCCGAATTTTTTCGCACCAATCCCGTTAGATAGTTGCGCCGAGGTAGCTCAGCGGTAGAGCAACTGTTTCGTAAACAGTAGGTCGCGAGTTCGATTCTCGCCCTCGGCTTCACAAGAAACATAATGAATATCGAACGCCCGAAATCAAAACTTCTGATTCCTCCGGACGCAAAGCATCGGAGTTACGTTAGTAATTCTTGAATAAAAATTTCTTCCTCACCCCTTTCCTTTTTGCCCCGTATCGAGCTTCACTCTGACGCTAGAACCCAAACGCCACTCCATTTTCATCCGCTCGCAAAAATGAAGATACCGAGCGGGTTGTAAAAATAAAAAAGTTATGGTAAGTTCTTGTGTAATTTGTACATTCACAATTCAAGCTCAGAAAGGAGCGTTAACGACGTGATAAATCTTGATGGTCTTTTTGTGAAATCACGGTTTGTGCAAGTCGTGCGTGACGACGACTCAATAGTGATCTGGCATTCATTGTTCGGATATCCGAAGATCGTTCCTATCGAAACTCTCGAGTTTCTGGAAACATTCGTGGAGCCAGCGACGATCGGTTCGTGTCTCGGTGAAGAACCGTCTGACGAGGACCGGGAGGCGGTCGAGGAATTGGTACGTTGTTATTTCCTCGTTTCCGAAGATTTTGACGACAGAGCATTTCTCGAAGGAAAGATGCGAAAGCGTGAAGCCGGTATAGTCAGCGGCTCGCTGATAGACTACCTCGAACTCATCATGTCGGAGGCGTGCAACTTCCGTTGCACCTACTGCATCCACTTCAACAACCTTGAGACGTCCGACCGCATTAACAATCCCAAAAAGTTTATGCGGTTCGAAATGGCCAAGGAAACAGTTGATCAGTACCTCGAAGTGCTCCGCAAGCACGGGAAGCACATCGCCAAAATCAATTTCGGTGGAGGCGAACCATTACTTGCGTGGCCAGTGATCGAGCAAGTGCTCGAATACTGCGTTTCCCGCTACGGCAAAGAGTTCACATTCCGGTTTTCAATCAACACCAACGCTTCCCTTGTCACTCCCGAAGTCGCGCGAAAGCTCAAGCAGTACCGCGTTGAAATTGCTTCAAGCCTTGACGGTCTAAGCGAAGGCAACGACCGAGTCCGACTGACTAAGGCGGGTAAAGGAACATTCGAGGCAATTCTCAAAGGATTTGAGAACCTCGAGGTGGCCGGATATCCGCTCGAAGGTATTGCAGTCACGGTAACCGAATACAACTTTCCCTTCCTCGATGAGACAATCATCGACTGGGCGGCCGAACGCAAGATGTCTGAGGTTCGCATCGATATCGATGTAATCGACATGGTAGCAATACCGGTCGAGGATATCGTCGAGAAGCTCATGGGAATCCGTCAATACGCTCAGGAGTGGGGAATTGACGTCTCAGGCTTCTGGTCACGTCCAGCAGAGAACCTCAACGATTCGACACTGGATGCTCATGTTGCGTTCTGTGGGGCAGTTCGCGGTAACAGTATGTGTGTCAACCCTTCGGGTAACATCTACGGTTGCGGATACAGCAACACACAACTCGGTACCCTCACCCAGATCGAGACCTTTCATGCTCCTGATCAAGGGTATCATCGCTTCGTGCGAGATCACTTGACCGGAGTGATGGAAATGTGCAAGGGTTGTATGGTCGAAGGACAGTGCGGTGGCGGGTGTAACATTACTCAAGAGTTCGCCCGCGCGACCAAAACGACAAAGATTGAGCGCATGTGCGATTTCTACCGCCACATGACTCAAAAAATTCTTCTTGAACAATCGCGAGAGGCAACGGCGTAAAGGCCGACGCTTCTCTAAACCGAAGTAGAAAGGAGGTGAACGCAATGCAGAAAGTACAGCCGAAGAAACGGCTCGCTGGCTTGAATGTCAAGCCCCTTCCCAAGCGGAAGGTGCTCAACACCTGCCGGCAACCCAGCAACTGCCACTGATCGCAGTGGCGAACCCGGGCCAAGGAACGAAGTCATGTTCCTTGGCCCACCTTTTTTTGAACAAAAAAACAATGTATCAAATTAATGATTGGCTGTAATTCTTCGGCAAAAAATTCTTTTCTTTTTTAAATGTGCTAGAATGAGGTAAATATGATCAAAATCTCTTTAAGAAAGATCAAACGAAACGACGAAAATTATTTTGCGGAATGGTGGAGAGATAAAGAGTTGCTTAAATTAACAAGCGGTATTTTGAAACGGATTTCAAATCAAGAAGTCGACAAATATTTTCAGAAAATATTATATAATAAAAAAGATTATCATTTTATAATAATGGCGAACGAAAAAGCTATTGGCCATATATCTTTAGCCAAACGACAAAATAATTGGTACGAAACACAAATTGTAATAGGAGAAAAAGAATATTGGGGCAAGGGTTACGGACCGAAAGCAATAAAATCTCTTATCACTAAAGTAAAACGTTTTGGAATTTCCAAAATCTATTTAGAGGTACGACAGACCAATATGAGAGCAATTCGAGCCTATGAACAATGCGGTTTTCAGAAAATGAAAAACATAAAGTATCCAAATAATAAATATTTGCCAGAGACACTAAGAATGGAATTAAAGCACTGATAATTTTAAGACGAGACGGGATATACAAGACGAGATTTTCAATTATACCGCATACATTCCAAGATATTTCAAAAACAGATTCGGACTATAAGACAAAATAAAAACGAGTAATGAATATCGAACGCCCGAACTCAAAACTTCTGATTCCTCCGGACGCAACACGCGTTTTCAAAGGAAAGATTTTTGACGTATACCAATGGGAACAAAAACTTTTCGACGGCTCGAAAGCGGTTTTTGAAAAACTGAAGCGCCGCGACAGCGTAAATGTGTTTCCGGTTACCGACGACGGGAAAATCATCGTAACCGAACAAGAGCAGCCGGCCCATGTTCCGTTTTGGGGCTCGATCGGCGGGGGACGCGAAGACGGGGAATCCCTGCTTGAATGCGCGCGGCGCGAACTCCTGGAAGAATCGGGCTACACCGCGGAAAAATTCATCCTTTTTTCAGCAACACAGCCGTCTTCGATAATCGATTGGGCTATCTATTCTTTCATTGCGAAGGGGTGTAGGAAAATTCTCGACCCCGCGCCGGACGCAGGCGAAAAAATAACGCTCCACTATCTTACGCTCGATGAATTCATTGAGCTCGCACGGAATCCAAAATTCCGCGATCTTGAGGTCTCACTCAATATTTTCCGCGCAATCGCGACAAAAGACGGATACGAGAATCTGAAGTCCCTTTTTTCTCCGGAATAGCGTTTGCCGCGGACAAAATCCCTTGTGCCGAGACGCTTTCCGTGATAAAATATTTCTATGCCCGGTAGTAACACTTCGGCTTTTGAATATACCGGCGTTATTACTAGACAATCACGAATCAAATTATATAAATTATTTCCTGATCATAACGGCTTATACGCGTCCCGACGTATCGTCGGGACGGCCGAAGTCTACTACCGGGTATGGATGAATTGCGGGAAAAAATCCGATTCTTGGAAGGTACTATCCGCCGTTTGGCGGACTGGCTTTGACGTTTCGGGAAGACGATCACTTCTTGAAAAAATCGAGAATGAGATGGCCGACGCGGAATTCTGGACCGATCGCGACCGCGCCGAAGCGCGTTCGAAAGAGCTCGCAGACGTAAAACGCGAGATCGCGCGATGGGAACACATTGAAAGGGAAAGCGCTGAAATCGCAGAGATTGCCGAAATCGCAGAAAGCGACTCAAACCTCCAAAAAGAACTTGCGGGAAAAATAGCAGCCCTTGAGCGCGCGCTCTCGACATTGGAAAAGGAACGGTTTTTTTCGGGAAAATACGACAAAGGAAGCGCCGTTCTTTCGGTCTTTGCGGGCGCCGGAGGAAAGGACTCTGAGGACTGGACCGCGCTTCTTACCCGCATGTACTCCCGATTCGCAGAAAAGCGCGGGTGGAACACGAAAATAATTCATGAACACTGGGGCGAATATTCGGGCCCCGCGGGCTGGGGAATAAAGAACGCAACCATCGCCATTGAAGGACCGTACGCATACGGGTATCTTAAAAAGGAGTCGGGAGTCCACCGCCTGGTGCGAATATCGCCATTCAACGCGCAATCGCTCCGACACACGTCATTTGCCCTCGTCGACGTCCTCCCAGAATTCGTTGAACCCGAAGAGGTGGAAATAAAACCGGATGAATTGAAAATAGATTTTTTCAGGTCGTCCGGGCCGGGAGGACAGAACGTAAACAAACGCGAAACAGCGGTCCGCGTCACCCACATTCCAACCGGACTCCAGGCAGCAAGCCAGGCAGAACGCTCGCAGGACAGAAATAGGGAAATTGCGATGAATCTTCTCCGGTCAAAGCTCTACGACCTTACGCTCAAACATCAAAAACAAGAACAAAAAGACGTCAAGCAAGAAAAGGTATCAATCGAGTGGGGTTCGCAAATCAGATCATACGTCATGCACCCGTATCAGATGGTAAAAGACCATCGGACAAATGTTGAAACATCGCAAATCGACAAAGTGCTTGATGGAGGGCTTGATAAATTCATTGAAGCGGAAATGCAAAAATAATTTTCAATGATCAATTTTCAATTAGGAGTCGCGGACCAAAGAAACAAAAAAAATAATGATAAATAAAAAGCATAAAATCTATCTAGCAATACTACTTGGTCTAAACATACTTTTGGTCGTTGTTGGTTTTACCAATGAAAAATTGAAAGATTTTGCGTTAATAGGTGCGCCGTTGATCAATGTTGCATTCTGGATTCATTATTTAATTTATCGTCCGTTCGAAAGCGATAATAAGAAATGATTTTTTTCGACAACGTATCAAAAATTTATAATCATCATTCCGTTGCGCTGAAAAACGTGAATCTTCGGGTAAATCCAAAGGAGTTTGTCTTCATCGTGGGCTCTTCGGGCGCGGGAAAAACGACTCTTTTGAAACTTTTGATTCGTGAAGAAACGCCGACCGACGGAAAAATTTTTCTCGACGGAATCGAAGTCACTGATATCGGCATCGGAGAGATGCACAAGGTGCGCAGGAGAATCGGAACGGTATTCCAGGACTACAAACTCCTCCCGACAAAAACCGCGTATGAAAATATCGCGTTCGTCATGGAGGCCGCAGGCAGGGCTGACGCTGAAATCGAGGAAGACGTGCCTGAGGTCCTTGAACTTGTGGGGCTTTCGGACAAACGCGACAACTTCCCGCACCAACTCTCCGGAGGAGAAAAGCAACGCGTTGCGATTGCGCGCGCCTTAGTAAATCGGCCGGATGTTATCCTGGCGGACGAAGCCACGGGCGACCTTGACCCGATAAACACGCTTGAGATCGTAAAACTTCTGCAAAAAATAAACGAGCTTGGCACAACGATCGTCCTTGCGACGCACAACAAGGAAATCGTAAATTCCGCCGACCGACGCGTCATTGTTCTCGACAAGGGCGAGATTATAAGCGACAAAGAAAAAGGGAAGTATCTTCTTATATAAAAAAACATATATGTTTTTCACAAACCTCCGGAGAATAACAAAAACGGGAATTCTCAACTACAAGCGAAACGGCTGGCTTTCGACGGCAACGGTGCTCGTCATGATTCTGATGCTTTTCGTAATCGGGAATCTCGTGTTCACGGGCGCGCTTGCGAGCGTCATTCTCTCTTCGTTTGAATCAAAAGTGGACATAAGCGTCTATTTCCTGCCCGATGCGCCGGAGAACTCAATCATCTCGATCAAAAAGGAACTCGAAACCCTACCGGATGTCCGCGACATAAACTACATCTCGCGGGAAGCAGCGCTCGAATTATTCCGCAACCGGCATAAGGGGAATCAGCTGATCGCGGCCGCACTCGAAGAAATCGGAGAAAATCCTCTTCAGGCGAGCTTAAACATCCGTGCAAAAGATCCGTCCCGCTACGCCGCGATAAGCGAATTTTTACTCCAGAAAAATTACCGCGAGATCGACAAAATAAACTATTTTGAAAATCAGCAGGTGATCGAGCGGATGGGCGCGATTTTCAAGACGCTCCGCGGTGCGGGAACGTTTCTTGCGTTTTTCCTCGCCTTCATCGCGGTTCTCGTCACATTCAACACGATCCGCCTCGCGATCTATACGATGCGGGAAGAAATCGGCATTATGCGCCTTGTGGGCGCGTCAAGGTGGTTTATCCG
>CAZVQM010000012.1:9558-10781 GCA_964629265.1 uncultured Candidatus Saccharibacteria bacterium
TTTATCCGAGGGCCATTTATTGTATCGGGAATTCTCTATGGGGCGACATCCGCCTTAATCACGCTCATGATTTTTTTCCCGCTTATCTGGCTCATCTCGCCGCGCCTCGCGCTTCTTGTGCCGGAATTCAACATATTCCAATACTTTTTGGATAATCTTATTGTGTTTGCCGTTCTCATGTTCGGCGGCGGAATTGTGATCGGCGTACTTTCCTCATGGATCGCTATCCGCCGGTATTTGCAAGTATAGGACTCACCGCAAAACGAAACTGGATTTTCCTCGAAAAATTTGGTATAATTTATTATGATCCGAATAGGATCGTTTTTTATTCTCATTGCCTAGTAGTGTAATTGGTAACACGACACGCGGCGTTTATCCTGCACAAAACTCCGGGGTCGGCTAACGGTAGGCCGCATGACTCTGAATCATGCAATCTTGGTTCGATTCCAAGCCCCGGAGTTTTGTGCGGGTACACAGTAATTCTAGGTTCGAGACCTAGCCCGGCAGCTAATAAATTTTTGTCACTATGACAAAAGCCATTATCTTTGATTTCTATGGTGTCATCTGCAATGACATAGGGTCATTATGGTATAAAACTAAAGCTCCTGTCGAAGTGGTTCCTGAGCTAAAACGTAAGTATGACGCTCCGTCAGACACGGGCGAGATCTCTGAAGAGGAATTTTTTGAGGGAATAAGTAAGGCAGTAGATTCGACGGGGGAGATAGTGCGTAAAAAGTGGTTAGACACCGCATTTGTTAATCAAGAATTGATCGATCTCATCAGTGAACTTAAACGGCAGTACAAAATTGCGTTATGTAGTAACGCAACATCGAAAATTCTTAGAGAGCTTATCCTCAAAAATAATCTCGAAAAACTATTTAATATCATCGTCATTTCAAGTGAAGTAAGGATGGTAAAACCGAATCCAGACTTTTTTAATTACTCATTGGTTCAATTGGGAGTATCGGCGCCAGAAGCAGTTTTTATTGATGATAGAGAAGCGAATATACAAGAAGCAGTGGCTATTGGAATACCTTCGATACTTTATAAGGATGTGAGAAGTTTACGCAACGATTTGCGTTTGGTGCTGAAGTAAGTTTTCATCAATGTGGATGAAACTAGCCCGCTAACCTGAAATCTTTAAAACTGACCTCAATTTGCTGTTTTAAAAGAGTCCGAATACTCCTTTAACTTGCACCGAGCGAAGCCGAAGAACAAAAATC
>CAZVQM010000013.1:0-10597 GCA_964629265.1 uncultured Candidatus Saccharibacteria bacterium
AGATGAAATACGTGAAGCTGAAAATTGAAGACGCAGTTGCCGCGACAAAGGCCGCGCTCGCGGAAGGAATTGTTCCCGGAGGAGGCGTTGCGCTTTTTAAAGCGGCGGTCCTCATGAAAGAATCGTGGAATCGCCGTTCATCTCAGGAAAAACTTGAAACAACTCCAGAACTTCAAGCGGCGTATCAAATTTTGATAAACGCTCTTGAGGAACCCATTGCGCAAATCGCGAAAAATGCGGGCAAGCGGGTCGGCGAAGTTACATCAAAACTTCGGGAAAAATACGCAGCGGACCCGAAGTCAAACACTGGGTATGATGCCAAAGAAGATGAAATAGTAACTGATATGATGAAGGTAGGTATTGTCGATCCCGTGAAAGTTGTTCGGTCTGCACTTCAAAATGCAGTGTCTGTTGCGGCGATGTTCCTCACCACTGAAGCCGCGGTTGCGGAGCTTCCGAAAAAGGACGAACCGAAAATGCCTCAGATGCCGGGAGGGGACTACTAATAATAGGTGATTAGGTTTTAGGGATTAGTTGTTAGGAATGCCACGGCATAAAAGCCCCGAAAGGGGCTTTTATGATTGAATATTCGATTTGACATATGCCATATATTATGTTACGCTAAAGTTTAGGAAAGGAGGTGGTAATTTGACCACCATCGTTATCAGGAAGAGGGGGGAGGACTTCGAGGCGTTCTTGCAGGGCGAAGCGAGCGTCGTGGGACGCGGAACGACGTCCGACGCCGCTGTAGGAGACCTCGTGCGCTCGCACGGCGACCGATTCAGCATTACGGTCGTTGCGGCGAGCAAGGCGCCGGTTTCGGCGCGAGTCTCGGTAAGTCCGGGCCTCATCAGAACATAAGCTCGTGGCGGAGTCCGCTCCCCGCGGGCTTCGTCATTTTTGATCGCATGATTCGCTCTGTTGTTTTTTGTTTCAGTAACATACCAACATACTTGAGAATGTTGGTATGATAAAAAAGCGATCAGTCAACTTATTTTTATAAAAATGAAGCCCCCGGACGCGCTGCGCGTCCGGGGTACTACTTAATGTTGTTTACCACCTCCTTCGATAGTCGCCGTAGGCGGCGATCTCTTGCTTGGTGAGTTTGAGTTCCCCGGGAGCGAACTTCCACTCCTCGACCGCCTCGCGGGCGACGAAAAGGAAGTGCCCCATGCCGTCTGACTCCGATGCCCGGCCTTCGGCGATGCCCTTGCGGATCTCGCTGAGCCGCGCGATGAAGTCAATGCGAAGCATGGATCGGAGCGACCCTGGCGTCTGCTTGATCGTCGCCGGGCTCTCGTTCACTTCCGTGAGAACATACAGGATCGTCGTCATCAGGCGGTCGCCTTCATCGAGCGTGAAGGATCCTTCGCCTCTGCCGCACTGTGTCTTCGCTCGTGCGATCTGCGGCATATTGAAGGCGTCCACGAACCCCGCGGCCACGCTGCGTCCGAGCTTTCGGTAGGCGGCCTTTGCGTCGGCCGCAACGGTCGTCGCGGTATCGCCTGCGATGTCCTCCCACGAGATCTCGTACGGGAGGCTATAGGCCTTCCCGATGACACCAAACGCGTACGAGAGTTCGTTGAACTTCTCGAGATCCGCGCACGCAGTGGCGGCGGGCCCGGACGGGCTTGCGACTTCTTGCGCCCATGCTGGCCGTTTCTTGTCGATCGAATCCCTCCCAGGACTCCTGAGCCCGAGCGCGATGCGAATGCGGTTGATTGTCTCTTGCTTCTTCGTTTCATCTCGCTCCTTCTGCAGGTTCGCGCGTTGCGGGTCCAGTTTCGCTATCCCCACATCGGGGGTCTCGATCTTCCCGGCCGAGACGTGCTGCGTGGTGGGTGTCGGCTCTTCCGACCGCCCGCAGGCAACGAGGTTAACAGCAAAGAGAATCGCCGTTGCCGCCATCATGATCCAGTTCATTGCGTGTCCTCCGTGGTAAGGGTGGTAGTGGAAAGAGCATTATCCTGTTATATTATACGCCATTTTTAATAAAAAGTCAAATAAAATGTCGTTTTTGAGTTACTTTTTGATAAATATTGACATTTATACTGAATTGTGCTTTTCTAACTTAGAAAGGAGGTGATGGTTTGATCACTATCGTCATCAGGAAGAGAGGGGGGGAGGACTTCGAGGCGTTCTTGCAGGGCGAAGCGAGCGTCGTGGGACGCGGAACGACGTCCGACGCCGCTGTAGGAGACCTCGTGCGCTCGCACGGCGACCGATTCAGCATTACGGTCGTTGCGGCGAGCAAGGCGCCGGTTTCGGCGCGAGTCTCGGTAAGTCCGGGCCTCATCAGAACATAAGCCCGTGGCGGAGTCCGCTCCCCGCGGGCTTCGTCATTTTTTGTGCTCGTGATATACTATTTTCTATGGGCGCTATTGCTACTGCAACCCAGTACTACGATTCCGCAAGAACTTCTGCCGCGGGATTTTTATCAAATCCCTCATGGGATATTGTTCTGGTTCTCGCATTCGTTGGCGCGGGGTTTTTTTACGGCGTTATGATGGGCAAGCGCCGAATCATCTCCTCGATTTTTTACACATATATCGCATTTGCGCTTTTCTCGGTCCTGCCGCAGGAGAAAGTTCTTCCGTGGCTCTCGTTCGTTGACGCGTTTGCCGCAAAAATCATTTTATTTCTTGCACTCTTCCTCATTCTGTATTTTTTGCTTGGTTCACGGAGATCGCGGAGTCCGGTCAGGGCAAGCGCGTGGTGGCAGGTGTTTTTGCTCTCGTTCGTCCAGGTCGGATTTCTATTTCATATCATCATAGGATTTTTGCCGAAAGAGACCGTTGCCTCGCTCGCGCCTCTCACAAAAACAGTATTTGCAAACTCGTCACTTAAAATCTGGTGGTTTGTGATTCCGATTCTTCTTCTCATTGTTTTCAAACGATGGGGACGAAGCGATGATTAATAGTAGTTAAACGACAAAAATTACAATGTCAATGCGCGATGCCATATTGAATTTTCATACGCAGTTTGAGTTTGAGCCGAAGGTTGAACACGGAGAAAACCTCGGGGAGTATTCTTCATATATTGTGTGCGGCATGGGAGGATCAAACCTTGCCGGTGGTCTTTTGGAAATAGTGTCTCCGGGGACGGATATCTATTCGCACCGCGACTATGACCTTCCGGCGATGTCAGAAAAGCGCCTCAAGGAGTCGCTCGTTATCCTAAGTTCGTATTCGGGAAATACCGAAGAGACAATTTCTGCGTATTGGGCGGCGAAGAAAAAAGGGATTCCAATGGCGGCGGTAAGCGCGGGTTGGCGTATCCTTGAATTCGCAAAGCATGACAAGTTTCCGCATGTCGAAATTCCTGACACAGGCATTCAGCCGCGTATGGCGACTGGCTTCAATTTTCTCGCGCTTTTGAAAATCATGCGAAAGGAGAATGAATTTGCGGAAGCCCGCGCGCTTGCGGCCGTACTCAAGCCAGCGGAACAGGAAGAGGCGGGAAAATCGCTTGCGGAGCGCATTCGAGGTAAAGTTCCGATTATCTATGCGTCGCGCAAAAACCGCGGACTCTCCTATAACTGGAAAATAAAATTCAATGAAACCGGAAAAACTCCTGCGTTTGCAAATGTGTTGCCGGAATTAAATCATAATGAGATGACGGGTTTTGATGTCGTTGATTCGACGCGCGCGCTTTCCAGCGCATTCCACTTTATTTTTCTTCGCGATTCGGCTGACAGCGAAAAAATTCAAAAGCGCATGGACGTTCTTGGGAAATTGTATCGCGATCGCGGGCTTTTGGTTGAAGACGTCATTATCGAGGGCGATACGCCATATCTCAAAATCTTTTCCTCACTTGTTCTCGCGGACTGGACAGCGCTTTACACCGGAGAATCATACGGGGTTGAGACCGAACAAGTTCCGATGGTTGAAGAATTTAAAAAAGCGATTTCGTAAAGCATTATTTTGAGCTACAACTTTATCCGCAAACATTCTCACATTCTTAAGAATGTGAGAATGTTTGTTTTATCAAAAGCGTTTCAATCGCGGTGCGTTTACAAACAGATAGTAATATGATATAATATTATTAATAACTTTTTCGCTATGCCTGAGGGTTTTGACGAATTAAAAAAACCGCGACAAGAGTCCTCTGCAGCAGAATCAGAGCGAGGATTTGACTATTATATCGAGAGGGGGAGGAACGAAGCGCTTTTGGCCGTAAAGGAGCGTTTTGAAGATGATCCTGATGAACGAAATCGCCTGCCGTTTCATAATCGGCGTCATACAAATGATGTCATGCGGAGAACACGGGCTCTGCTTGAGGTAGTGAGAGAAGGCGGCGCAATCACCGAGCGCGATGTAAAGATAGGAATGCTCGCCGGAGCGTTCCATGATACTGTTCAGAGGTGGGAAGAGAGCAGGGCAAAGTGGCAGGAAAATGGAAAAGAAGTGGAGAACCATGAAAAAGTCATGCGCAGGCGTTTTGCGGGCGAGAATGAAGATGCAAGTGCGGCAGAAGCCAGCGCATTCATGGATAAGGCGGTTGAAGAGAGCGGCGACCCCGGCATTTTTTCCGAGGACGACAAACGTATTGTGGCAGAAGCGATTGGCGCGACTGTCCCCGGCTTTAATCCGGAGAAGGGCACTGTGACTCAGCCGAATTTGAAAGAGAAGTCCTCCCTTATTGCTCATGCAGTCGCTCTTGCTGATTTGGGAACCGCCGGCATGGACGGTCCTGAAAAATTCGCTTCAGAAGGAGATGCGCTTTTTCGTGAAGAAAATCTGGATATCCTTGAGGCGCTTCACAAACCGCTCAATGAGATCCATGAAGATCAAAAAGAGTATTATCGGAAACGGATGCTCGGCTGGTCAAAATTTCAGGCGGTTTTCGCCGCAGGGCGGCGTTCGCTTCTTGAAGAAGAACTTCGCGGAATTCCCGAGGGAGTTCGCGATAGCGTAAAAAAGCTTTTCTCCCGTTTTGACGAAACTATTGAAAGCGCAAAAAAAATCAGTGAGAGGCGCGACAACATGACTTTCGAAGAGCTTCTACGCGACATGGGATATGCGGTTTCTTTATCAGGACGCTGACATCTTTGTTGGTCTGGATACAGAAACAGAAAACCCCCGAATGCGGGGGTTTTCTGTTTCGTGTCGGTATTTGTCTATCCCTGCCACGATTTCATCCATGTTGGCGTAAGTTTGATTTGAGTTCGCGGGCCGCGAGCAATGAGCATCGTATAATACATTTCGGCTTTGTCAGTCGGCAAATAGCGGTAGCACAGGCGTTTGATTAGCGCGCCGTCTGTATCTTCGGAAAGTTCAGCGTCGCCTCGTCCGACAACCGCTTTGTAGGGAAGCTCATGAGTCGCAATCGAGAATGCGGCTTTTGGATTTTTCTCGAGGTTTCTTATTTTTTTCGAGCTCGCGAGCGTCGACATTCGGAACGACTCACCGTCCCACTCGTACCAGATCGGCATCGCGTGGGGATACCCGTCTGGAGAAATCGATGCAAGATCAATAAGCGCTTTTGAATTGAGAAACTCTTTTAATTGCTCCGGGGTCATATCATCCATAGATTTATCCAGCACCTTCACCCCCGTTAGAAATCCTATTCCTAACGGTGCAAGAGACCGCGTGGTATCTGAAAGGTGCTGGATTTATATTACGTTTATATTTTTATACAATGTTTTTTCGAGCCAATTTTTTATGACGCGATGCGAATGGGGGAACATTGGAGTCGGAAGGTCGTTCGGGTCATACCACGTCCAGTTTTTTGATCGATCCGGTTCGGCGTCTCGGATGTCGCCAGATCGGTACTCGGTAAGAATTCCAATGGAGACATAATGCTTGTCGAACGCGATGTCGTTTCCGAGCGATACAATTCCGATGACGCCAATAGTATCGATGTTTGTTTCTTCGAATACTTCTCGTTTCGCCGCCTCTTCAAATGTTTCCCCGAATTCGAGGTGGCCTCCCGGTATCTCAAATGTGCCGGCGCCATGGCCCGCGAGCCGCTCGCCCAAAAGTATTTTTCCGTTGCGGGTGACGATGACGCCAATTCCTATCCGGGGGATTTTCTCATTCATGGATTATGCGAGATATTTTATAAAATATTCTCTATATTTTTCAAAACTAAATTTGAAGCCCGTATGAAGCGGGGAGGGAAGATTGTCGAGCCGGAACCATCCGATCTCGTCCATCTTGTCGGGTTCGTTCATTCGCACCTCCGCGCCATTTACCTTCACGAAAAAAGGGACGGCGAGCCAGTGAGTTTTTTGACCGTTATACTCGCGGAAAATGTCGTGCGCCGGAAGCCGCTCTTGGATTTCTCCGACGACTCCGTATTCTTCCGTAACCTCCCGAAGCACATTTTTCTCAAGCGTTGCGCCGTGTTCGAGCTCGCCCGATCCGGGGTCCCATCGTCCCTGTTCGTCCCTGCAGTTTTTACTCCGTTTATGAAATAAAAAGTTCCCTTTGCCGTCGTTGCAATAAAACGGCGTGGAGATTCCGATATAGTCAAGCCCGGGATTCATTATCTCACGCTACAATAAATTTCCGCCGTGCGCAACAAAAAGCCGCGCATTATGATTGCGCGGTTATTCCTGTGATGTCGTGAGCAAGCGCCAGTTTTCGTCAGTAGCTTTCGGCCTGATCGGCGTTGATCCCCGAGCACACAGGGGACATCCATTGTCCGCGGGGTCCCAATCAAGGATTCTTCGCTCGACAACCGGAAGCACCGAGAAATCGCCTATGCCTTTTACGCTGATCGTTTTGAGTCCGCCTCGGTTGACGATAACGGGGCTACAGTGAAGGACCACCGCGTAAGGCGATTGTCTCTTTACTTCAGTAACCGCTTTCGCAAAGCCAGTTCCGCGCGTGCAGAAATCCTCGACGAGGAGGAGTTTCTGAGTAGGTCTGATGGGGGTTACAAGGGAGATGCGGCCGTCGACTTTCACCATCTTTGCGTTACGGACACCGAGCGCATTTGTGACCGCTTTCCCAAGAGCCGTAGCTCCGTCGGGAACGCCTGCGACCCAGTCGGGCAAGGATCCTCCGGTGTCTCGGTAGCGCATGGTGATCTGATTCGCCATGATGCGGAGAATATTTTCCGGCTCAAGCAAAATCTTTGAAACCAAGAAACCGTCCGAGTGGCGTTCGGACTTCAAAAGCGCGTGCATGCCGGGTTTTCCCTGTTTCACCGCCTTGTAGTCGTAAACCCAGAACGCGTCGAGTGTCCTCGCTATATGGACGACCTCGTCGGGAGTGAGATATCGCGTTATGTCTTCAGGCCTAAGGGCGAGAAGACCTTCCCGCGCCATCGTAAGAATGCTTTGCTCGCTCATGAGATTCTCCTTCCAAAGAGCTTGTTTGGTAGGGTAGCAGATGGGGAAAAAGATGCAACAAAAAGCCGCGTTTTTTTCGGTGCGGCTTTTTGTTTCTGTGAGGGTTTAGGGTTTCTACTCAACAATCACTGTAATCACTGTGCCCGAATTACTGGCGCTCGGATTCAGATGGTCGTGGTATTTCCATGTGCCGGCAATGTCGAACGTAAATGTCCAGGAGCCGCCTGCCAGAACCCCGCGGCAGGCGTCAAACGTACTGCTGATACAACCGCCGGTCGTGGGGTAGACGCGATGGGTCGGATGCATGGCTGATGCGGGCCACATCGCGCGCGAGCTCTGATTTTTGTATGTGACGGACTCTCCGGCTTTTATCGTAATCGAATTCGGCGCATAGCCGTTGTCCGAATAGATTATTACGTTTGCGCTTTCCTCCGTCTGGGACTGCCCGCTTTCATTTTCTGGTTGCGGCGTTACTTTCCCGCTCGTTGGACTCACAGAAGAGTTTTCACGTGCTGGAACTGACGGAGCCGCTGGAGTGCGCAGGAGAAAATAGCCGCCGAGAGCCGCGAGCACGATCACCGCAATGATGATAAAATTCTTGTTCATGGATTCTGAATTATTAATTGTGTTCTGGCGATCGACCTTGATACTCGGGTTTCCGGGTTTTCATAAAAACGATTTTATTTTGTATCGTCTGCGGAAGGGAGTCGGCGATAATCGCGATGAGTCCGGCGAGAAGTCCGATGTCGCGCACCGTGATATCCGTGATACCGCTTACCGCAAGCACAATAACAAGGTGGATTGCGCCCGCCAAGGCTGCGAGCCATATGAGCGTATCGGTGAGAAGCAGTGCGCCGATTATAATGTCTATGATCGCGGTTCCAATCATCGCCTCCGAAAGGGGAATGGGCAGGAGCCCGACGGCCCACGGCTCTAAATATCCGCCCCATGCCTCGGGATTTTTAAAAATCAAAATACCGATCCACAAAAATGTGATTGCAAGTCCTACTCGTAAAATATGGAAAGACGATTTTTTCATGTCAGATAAAACTACTTATGAGTATTATACCTTCCATGAGCCAAATCGTAAAAGCGGACATGAGGCACCAAAAACACCACGCCCGAATAACGCGCCATTGGAGATAGGTGAAAAATAAGGATATGAGCGCGCCAATCGCGACAGAAAGCTTAAAGACAAAGGCCCAGAATGCGAGTGGCTCAATGCCGATTACCAAAAAACCGGCAATGAAAGACACCGCGATATAAAAGAGTAGCCCCAAGACATCATTGGGAATAATAAACAGTTTGTTATATCTGCTTGTTAAAACCAGAGTACAATCCTCGCCGATCAGGCATACCGGTTGTTCCGAAGCAATCCGTTTTCGGACGAGGTACACGGTTTCGCTGGTGCCGATCGCCGAGAGAGTAAAAAGGAGCGCAAACGCTGTCATACGGATTTTTGTTTATCGTAAGAGTTTATGAGGTTCGACCTCGTAAGACTCGTAAGAATGAACCACGATTTCTCGGATGTTCCGATTGGCTCGGGTGGACCTATGGAGAATCGAACTCCAGCATCCCGGATGCAAACCGGGCGCACTGCCACTGTGCTATAGGCCCACCCGAGCCAATCGAGAATGCTCGGTTTCCCAAATAATTTTTCAAATGATAACCGGCATAAACCGGTTGCTTTGCCGTTGAGCTACGGGCCCACCAAAATCATACGGGATTCCGACTTCATTAATTATTTTGCTATTATAAAATATTTTTCGAGAAACTGCAATAATATATCCCGCTTTTTTGCGGGATGCGATACTGTGGAACTAATGAGGATTACGGATCACAATGCACTCTGGTTCGAGAAATGGAACTTCGAATGCATGAGCAAGTTTCTTTCTCACTGTGAGCATTCGGGAAAAAGCAGTATCGAAATTCAAGTCGGGAACCGGAGACGGCGTGATGAGAAAGACGATTTCCGGGAAACGGCGAAAACATTCTATGCTCAGAATGTCTCCCGCCGCGGAGGAAACACTGTCGTTGATCGTAAAAAGAATGACGGGAAAAACATAGCGATTCCCCTTGAGAAGATTGAGAAACGTGTCGAGGATTGATCGCGGGTCGCCTTCTTTTGGCGTAAAGGCGTGGCGACAGTCATTTTTCCCTTTTTCTGCTACTTCCTCTTTCAGTCGGCGCGCGAAAGTCGTCTTTCCTGCACCGGGTTCTCCGTAGAGCGCTCCGATAACAGGAACGCGGATATTTTGATGTGTAAGAGCGATTGCAGTAAGGTACTTGAGGGAATCGGCAAATGACATTGTACCGTTATAATATAATTTCAAGGACATTTGATCTGCGGAGGTTTTTCTGTTATAATCTTTTTGTTTCCAATACAATAGGCAGGAGGCCTCCCATAGCTCAATGGCAGAGCAGTTGCCTTTTAAGCAATTGACCTAGGTTCGATTCCTAGTGGGAGGATTTTCAATTTCTCGCGTATTCTACTTGTTTGAAATGTATTACACTTGATATATGGAAAAGCCGAGGAAAATTCACGTGGGTATTCTTTTCGGAGGGAAATCAGCGGAGCACGAAGTGTCATTGCGAAGCGCAAAAAACGTGTACGATGCGCTCGATAAGGAAAAGTATGAGCCGGTATTGATCGGAATTGATAAACGAGGAAAATGGCTATTGGAAGATCGGTCGCGATTTTTGCTTGAAAGCGGGAATGTGGGTCAGGAAGAAAAGGGCGAGTTAGTTGCGCTCGTACCGCAAAGTGATGGCGCGGTAACAAATCTCGAACGCCCGGGCGAGCGCGAAAAAATAGACGTGGTGTTTCCGGTTCTCCACGGCACGTTCGGAGAGGACGGGACGGTTCAGGGGCTTTTGAAATTGGCGAATATCCCGTTTGTCGGCGCCGGAGTTTTGGGTTCTGCCGTTGGGATGGATAAGGACGTCATGAAGCGGATTTTGCGCGACGCCGGAATTCCCATTGCGAAATTTAAGGTATTCCGGGGAAACGACGAAATTTCGTTTGATGCGGTTTCAGAGGATCTCGGAGTGCCGCTTTTCATAAAGCCCGCGAATCTCGGCTCGTCAGTCGGCGTTCACAAAACGCGCACCGAAGAAGAGTTTCGCGCGGCGGTTGAGGACGCATTTACGTACGACCGGAAGATTCTCGTCGAGGAGTATATAAAAGGACGAGAAATTGAGTGCTCGGTTCTGGGGAATGAAGAGCCGATCGCGTCTTTGCCTGGGGAAGTCATACCGAAGCATGAATTTTATTCGTATGAAGCAAAATATATCGAT
>CAZVQM010000014.1:0-6816 GCA_964629265.1 uncultured Candidatus Saccharibacteria bacterium
TCTTTTTTTGGGAATAAAAATAACGTACCTGGCTCTGAATATTCTTCAGATCAGAAAAGTGTTGATCCTCAATTCCCGTCATAGCGTCATTTCCTCACTTCCCATCGGTTTTGCTCAAGCGCTTTTACGATTGCGGTAACGCTTTTTTCAACCTCTCCGTCCGTAAGCGTCCGATCTTCCGCTTGGAATACCAGATGGAACGCCAAACTTCTTTTCTCCTCCTTTCTCATTTTTTCATCTTCAAAATAATCAAAGAGGTCAACGTCCGAAAGATTCTCTCCTCCCGCATCCTGTATCGCCTGCAAAACATCATCTACCCGCGCGTCAGACGGCACAACAAGAGAAATATCCCGGATGATTGCGGGATACTTCGGAATCGGACGGAATTCGCGTTCCGCGTCCGCGTGTTTTCGAAGCGCGTTAAAATCAATTTCCGCAACCGCAATGCGCGCCCGTGATTTTATATTCTCAAGAATAACGGGGTGTATCTCTCCGATGACGCCGATTTTCTCTCCATCAATTCGTATTTCTGCGGCCCGATGAGGATGGAATATCCCACGCTCCTCTTTTCGCTCGGCATGGGCAAACGAATCGTCGTACCAATGTTCCGCAATCCCGAGAGAGTCGAAAAATCCGTCGAGCGCCCCCTTGAGATTATAAAACCCCTTCTCTCCTTTCGCGTCTTTATCCGCAATGGCAACAATGAAATCCTTATGCTCGTCAACGGCCTGAATTCCCACGCCCTCCCTGCGCTTTCTGAAACTTTTTGCAATTCCGAAAATTTTTACGGAATCGAAATTCCGGATGTTCGCCGCGGCGGAGGCGGCGTATTTTGCCGCAATGCGCGGATGCAAATACGCGGTTTCGGGATTCAACGGATTTTCAAGCTCAAGCGCGCGCCCGGGATCAATCGAAAATTCTTTAAGATCCGACTCGCTCGCAAACTCGTGAAGAAGCAATTCCGAATACCCGTGCGAAGAAAAATAGCTCCGAACCGCTGATTCAAACGCGTATTCCTCATTCTCGCGCCCGACATGAAGCCCGCCCTCGGGCATTAGAGCGCGAATATTCTCGTAGCCGTAAAACCGGACGGCCTCTTCGATCAAATCTTCTTCAATTGAAATATCGCGCCGTGTTATCGGAACCTCGACAACCCATCGATCTTTTTTCGCAAGCACCTGAAACCCGAGAGCCGTAAAAATTTTTTTATAAAAATCGGGTTTTATGACCTCGCCGATAAGGCGATTTGCATACTCCGGCCGGAAAAGGATTTTTTTTGGCGTTTCTTTTTTCGGATAGAGATCGATGAAGTCCCCATGCGATACGAGTACACCGCATTCTTTCAAAAGCCCGATCGCGCGCCAAAGCGCATCCTCGGTCCTCGCCGCATCTATCCCGGCGGAATATATCTTTGATGCCGCAGAAGAAAAATTAAGAGCGCGGCACGCACGGTAAATTCTGACCGGATCAAATACTGCGGCTTGGAGAAAAATTTCTTTTGTCTCTTCAGACACCGCAGAGTTTTCTCCGCCCATGATTCCCGCAAGGTCAATAATGCGCTCCGCGTCTTCGATGATGATTGCGCCGTCCGGAAGCGTATGCGCTGTCCCATCGAGCGTCTCGATCCTCTCGCCTTTTCGCGCCTCGCGAACGCTCATTCTCCGCCCCCAAACCTTCCCGAGATCAAACGCGTGCATCGGCTCCCCCATCTCAAGCATCACGTAATTCGTGACGTCAACTACTGCATTTAGAGGCCGGAATCCGCATGTCGCGAGCCGTTCTTGCATCCACTTAGGAGAAACTCCAATATTTTTTATTCGTATGGATGCCGCCGTGTAGCGGGGCGCGAGATCCGGCCGCGCAATGGCAAAAGATATTTTCGGGAATTTTTCTTTCGCAAATGTTTTTTTGATCACCAAAAGTTTTATTCTCTTTCCGAGTGAGACCGCAATCTCCTGCGCAAGGCCCAAGTGATTTGCGGCGTCAGAAATCCTATTTGCAGGAATTTTTACATCGAGCGCCCAATCGCTCCCGGCCTTCTCTATGGACTCAATTTCAAACGAGCGCAGCGTCAAACGCTCCGCAATCTTTTGCGGTGTTTCTTTAAACCCGACTATGTCTTTAAGCCAATTATACGAAAATTTCATTGCTGTTTCCGTCTTTTAAAATATTCATAGAATACTCGCTGGACCTTATTTCGCACTGCACGGACAAAGATAATCCGTGAGAATTTGACGTCCTTTCGTTCCTCACCCCCTTCGTCATGAAGCCCTTGATCATACAAAGCAAATTCTTCAGGAGTTATTGTTTGAGATCTAATTTTCTTCCATACGATTACGTCCTCATCTTCAAGATCACCAAGCGTAAATTCTGGAAATGAAAAGTGTCTTGCTCCTCCCGCTTCTCCCCGGTTCTCTTGCTCGATGTATTCGGCAAGATCCAAACGAGCGGATTCAATTTCGGATTTATATTGTGGAGATTCTTCATTCATCGAATTAAAACTGCTTTAAAAATCTCAAATCCCCGGAATGGAACAAGCGGATGTCCGGAATTTTATATTTCATCATCGCGATCCGGTCAATGCCGAACCCGAACGCAAACCCCTGCCACTCGCCCGGAGTATATCCCGCGGCCTTGAAAACATTTTGGTGGACCATTCCCGCGCCCGCAAGCTCGAGCCAGCCCGACTTTTTGCAGATCGCGCACCCAGCGCCCGCGCAGGCAACGCAGGAAATATCAACCTCGAATCCCGGCTCGACGAACGGAAAAAAACTCGGCCGCAGGCGCACGGTGATTTTTTTCTTGAATAGCCGTGAGAAAAATTCTTGGATTACGCCTTTAAAATTTGCAATCGAAATTTGGCGATCAACCACGAGCCCCTCGAGCTGGAAAAATTGGAATTCGTGGGACGCATCCGTTGCCTCATACCGATACGCCCGCCCGGGAACAATAATTTTCAAGGGCGGATTGTGATTTTCCATATATCGCACCTGCACCGGACTCGTATGCGTGCGCAAAAGGAGCGCGGACCCTCGCTGACTTTTTTCCATCGCGGACTCACGCTGAAGTTTTCCGCGTCCGTCTGCGGATATTGAGTCCGCGTGTGTCCGCGATTCTGGCTTTAGCCAGAATGTATCCCACATATCCCGCGCCGGGTGATTGGCAGGAATGTTTAACGCATCAAAATTATAATACTCGGTTTCAACCTCCGGCCCTTCGACGACCTCAAACCCCATTGAAGAAAAAATGGAGACAATATCTTTGATGACGCGCGAAATCGGATGAATATGTCCCCGCGCGTGCTTGAGCCCGGGCCGCGTCACATCCAGGCGTTCATTCTTTAGAATCAATTCCCAAGACGCCCCGGAGAGCTCGCGGCGCTTTTTCTCAAAGAGCTCCTCGAGTTGGGCGCGAAGGGCGTTTGCGGCCGCGCCGACCCCCCTTTGATTTTCGGGCGGCATATCCTTGAGCGAGCGCAAAAAAAGCGAAAGCTCGCTTTTGCGGCCAAGTATTTTCGTTCGGGCATTGTCAAGCACCAAAAGATCAGAAACCCCCTCGATAAGGGAGAGTGCATGCGTTCGTATATCCTCAAGTTTTGACATGTTGCCATTATAATCAGAAAAAAAACAAAAGAAAAGAGAAAATCCCGCGCACGAATGCACGGGAGCAAGACATATCTATGGTACGCGGACCATGGGGCTCGGGGGACGAATTTCAACCTTGCATCCCACTGGGCTTGGATATCCGGTAAGAAGATCGAGAACAATAATATCTTTTTCATGGAGCCGCTTGCCGCGGGGGAAATTTTCCCTTGGGATAACGGCTTTTGCCGCGTCCCCGCCGGACGTTCTCCTCGAAAGAACATGCACGAATGCAAAACGGCCGCGCGGATCGATAAGTGTAACGATTGCAGTTCGCCTACGAGAGATGACACGGGTGCCGTTTTGCTTTGCGTGAAGCTCGGAGCGGACTAACTTTTTCCACCGGGGAAGTCCGTTCGGGACTACTCGCTCTTCGAATCTACGGACCGCCGAAAGATTCAGACGCACCATTCGACCTCCAGAAAAAAGAAACTACAGTAAGTATAGAAAAACGCGCCGAGGTTTTCCAAGACGCGTTTTCCACAATTCGCTTGACGTAGGTCTACGGAAGTGTCAAAAACGAGCGTTCACTCGATACGGACCAATTCGTTGCGGCGTCGGTTGAGATGACAACATAGTAATAGGTCGTACTCGCGGTAAGGCCGGAGAGAATAATTTCGTGCGAAGTCACGAGGACGGACGAGCCGGGCATTGCGACAGCACTTGCTGCGGGAGTTGACGATGCGGTCCAGACCGGCGTTAGCGTCGAATACCACCCTTTTGATTCTGATGCTTCATTGGTCTTCCATTCAATCTTCACCGATGTCGAAGAAATGTTTTCCGCCTCAACGCTCGAAATTACGGGTGCTGTAGTATCGGGAGTTGTTGGCGGGGTCGAAGATCCCGGACTGCACGCGCCGACCCTATCGCCGTGGAGAATATGCGCGACAAGGGCCGGAAGAGCAACGCTGATTGTCTCGTTCGCCTGACCCGACTTATGGCAAAGCGTAACTTTGAACTCCTCCTTTATACGAGTCGTTGATGCTGTCGTTGTTGCAAGAGTCGAAGTGCCGAGCCAGCCGAGCTGTTTCAAAAGCCCCGGAGGAATCTTTTTCCCGCTCTCGCGCCACTCTTCCAGAAGCTCATGAATCCTCGCGCGGGTTTTCGGGCCGATCTCTCCAACCGCATCAATTCCGTGCTTTCGTTGAAACTTTCGCACGGCATTTTCCGTCATTGGGCCGAAAAATCCGGTGATAAGGCCCTCGGGATACACGTCACGATCTTCGGCAAGAAACTCCTGGAGATCTCTAACCTCATCCCCGCCCATGCCGCGACGAAGCTGACTCTTAAGAAGTTTTGCCGCCTCACGCACGCCTTTCGCTGCCTCCTTGCGCGATTCCTGAAGTTTTTTCGCCTGTTCTTCGATTTGCTTCTTTTTTGCTTTGAGCTCTTCAATCTGTCTTTTTAAATTCTCGATTATCTCGGCATTTTGTGTTGAGGTCGCGTTCTCGGCAAATGCGACAACCGGAAAAAAAGCCGCGCCGCCGAGCATACTTGCACCAACAGCAATCGAAACGATTTTGCTAATCATAATAGAAAAAATAACGAATAATAACCTTTTTAGTATACCCTTTGAAACGCCGAAACGCCATGGCATTTACGCACAGCCCGGCATATTACATTGGCGTACGTCATCTCCCTGTAGTTTCTAATACCGCGGGTCCGCGGTGGAAAATAGTCGTGGTCAGTCCCGACTGAAAGAGTACAAGATAGATAATAAGAAAAACCATAAACCAGAGAAACTCCGCAATCAAAATTGAAATAAAAGATTTCCAGCCGTGTTTCGTCGCTACGCCAACCGCCGGTCCGAAGATAATTAATACGTATAACAGAATCACCGCAATAACGCCGACAACGCTAAATACGGGATCGAAATTTACGAAACGGAGCAAATCTGACTCGCCCAAAAAATTAAGCAGATAGGTAAGTCCGATTACCGAGACAACGGAAAGCAAGCTCACCCAAGCGTTCGTTAGATTCAATATATTTATTATGCCTTGCGGCATTTGGGGTGGCGTTTGCTGATTTGTTTCGTTTCCCAATTTGTCGCCTTGTCCGCCTCTTTTTTTCAGGAATTTCACCAAAAAATATATTCCTGCAAAAATACCAATGACGATAAAGATAGTAAGAAGTATCGAGCCGAGATACAGCCGAAACCAATTCGTTGCGTATTCGCCCTTCACGATAAAACTTTCGTTCGGCGCAAGATTTTTTGCTTCTTTGACTATGGGACCGTATGAACCAATACTGCCGACGACTTTATCCAAATCACGGCTGGAAATACTTTGCGGCGCGGCGGCGCGTTCGCTACTTATACCCAACGAGTTGTAACTAACGGACGCACGTTTGCCTTTCAACAAAAGATCGCTATCAACATCCACCGCAACTCGAATTTCTTGAATTCGTGAAGGGACTTTCAGGGTTTCAAAATTGAATGTATACAAACCCGCGCGTTCACTCACATACCCTTTTGCGGCGTATGCGACAATAATAGCGGTGGATGCATACGGCTCAACCGGAGTCGGCAGAATAAAACGATAGAGATTCCCCGATTTCGTGTATTGAATTTTTTGGTACTCGGCTTGTCCGTTGCTGTAGCCGTAGTAATAATATTGTTGTGCATAGTCGGGATCGCGATATTCCAAACACGGCCGCACCGAATCATTATAGTTATATTTGACACACTCCTGCGGGAATTTCATTTGATACATTACTATTTCAGTCGGAGTCACTTTCGGCACCTCAAAAGAAAATTCCGTGAGCGGTTTTTCATCGGGATTTGTAATAGCGAGCTTCGCATACACAATAGCTTCTCCGTTGCCGCGAAAGAGAACGGTATAGAAATGATTTTGCCCGAACAAAAGCTCGGTCTGAGCAAGAGCGCCTCCCGCAATGCTTAACAAAATAAAAAAGAGAGAAACTGCCGGCAAAATGGTCTTTTTCATAATTTTATATATGTTAGTAATCGTAAGTATATGTAATTGGGCGCGAAAACGCGATGTTCTTTACCCACAGTATAACAATCTAAACGGCTGTAGCTCGCGATCTGTGACAGCGCCATCTATTGTCCTTTCAAAGCAAACAACGTATCCGGCGCTCACGCGCAATTTGAATGACCCATCGTTTCAAATCCCCTCCAAAAGCAAAACAATATGCTTTTTTGACGCAACGTACT
>CAZVQM010000014.1:6826-10196 GCA_964629265.1 uncultured Candidatus Saccharibacteria bacterium
ACTAACTAATAGATGTACACAGTATATGCAGTGTACTGGACGCTGTTGGAACTAGATTACGGGAGTGCGGGGAATGCATCGAGATTCCGGATTTATCCTAGTCCTCAATTTTCCAGGCTGGATTCCACACCACTTCCCATAGGTGACCATCAGGATCTTGGAAATATCCCGTGTACCCACCCCAAAAAGTTTTTTGGGCTGTCTTCACAATATTTGCCCCGGCCTTCTTAGCTATATCCATAACAACATCTACTTCTTGGCTGCTATTGACGTTGTACCCAATACTTAAATCAGTAGGGCTCGACGGAGTGAGTGAAATGGTCGCATCATGAGCCAAACTTTTCCTGGGAAATAGAGCCAGCTTGAGACCTCCCTGTAATTCGATAAAAACAACAGCGCCAAACTCAAACTCTTCACCGACAATTCCTTCTGCAGGAAATCCAAGCCCATCTCTATAAAAATGAAGTGACCTTTCGAGATCGTCTACACCTAACGTAATGACATTAATTCGGGGTTTCATTTTTCCAATTATACAAAATAACCACCCCTAAATACAGAGTGGCTACTTTGAACCGAGTTACGGTTATTTTGCGCGGCCAAGGGGATTCGATTTCGCTCCTCGCGAAATCCCTGGGTTTGGCGGCGCATTCTGTGCATCGCCAAACCATTCTTATCCCCACGCACGCAAAGCAGTTTGCGTGCTTTGCCCGCTCACTCATTTCATTCGTTCGCGGCCAAGGGGATTCGAACCCCTGGTCTCCTCCGTGACAGGGAGGCGCTTTAAGCCGGGCTAAGCTATGGCCGCAAGAACTTTAAACTTTTCTCGTCACCTTTGTTTTAACGAACTCGTATTTCAGACCCTATCTTTTCTCCGCGGATAATTTTTGCGAGATTCCCTTTTTTAAAAGCGTCGAAAACGATCACAGGAATTTTATTCTCCATCGAAAGCGCAACCGCGGTAAGATCCATCACACGAAGGCCCTTTTTCACCATTTCCAAGGGATTGATCTCTCGGATAAATTTTGCGCCTTTATTTTTCTTGGGATCAGCAGCAAACACTCCCCGGACGTTCGTTGCCTTCAAAATCGCATCCGCCTTGATCTCGCTCGCGCGAAGCGCTGCTGCGGTGTCGGTAGAGAAATACGGACTCCCGGTTCCTCCGGCAAAAACAACGATCCTGCCTTTTTCGAGATGACGCAGGGCGCGGCGCCGAATAAATGGCTCCGCAACCTCTATCATGGTGATCGCGGACATTACTCGGGTATACAGTTTATGCTTCTCAAGCTCTGATTGCAATACAAGCGCGTTTATCACGGTTCCGAGCATTCCCATCTGGTCCGCGGTCGCGCGGTCAATCCCCATATGAGAGAGCTTCTCGCCGCGGATGAAATTTCCCCCGCCGATCACAAACGCGATTTCGCACCCGCGCGCACGCGCGGATACGACTTCACGCGCGACATATTCCGCGGCTTTTGTATCAATTCCGAATCCGCCTTTTCCTCCCAAGGTTTCGCCGGAGAGCTTCAATAAAATCCTTTTGAACCGAATTTTTTGCACCATTGATGTTTTTTCGCTTTTACCCATAGTAAAAAGTTTTAAGATACCCGCGGCGCAAGCCGCGCCGCCGTCCGAGATTACTCTATCAAAAAACACCCGCGAGTACCAGCGCCCGCTCTTTATCGCCGAAGCTCACCTGCTATACTGGAAATATGCGAAAAATTCTTTTAGCGGCCATTCTCATCGGCGTGTTCGCACTAGCGGTAAACTTTGCGTCTCGCTCGGATTATTCGGAATTTTCCTCAAAATTCAAAGATTTCGTGGCTTCGCTCTTTTTTGTTGACTCAACAACAAAGGAAACGCTCAAAAACGCATATGAAAAAGCGGGCAAGGGAGAGGGGAGAATTTCCATTCTTATTGTCCCGGGGCACGACAGCGTCCAGTCAGGAACAGAATTTCGCGGGATGAAAGAAGCGAGTATCACACTTGATCTCGGCGAGGAGCTCTACCGCCTGCTTGCGGCAGACGCACATTTCGACGTGCGCCTATCCCGCACCCGGACCGGATACGATTCCTTGATAGCAAAATTTCTTCAGGAGAAGAAAGCGGAGATAGAAGAATTCGTCAAAACCCAAAAAGCACTCATGAGTCGCTACGTCGCGCTCGGAAAAATAGAATCACGAATAATCGTTGGGCACAATACGGCGCCGAGCGACACGGCGTATAAACTCTATGGGATAAATAAGTGGTCGAATGAAAACGGTGTCGACGTTATTCTCCATATCCATTTTAACGACTATCCTCGGAGTATACGTTCTACACCGGGAAAATATTCCGGATTTTCCGTCTATATTCCGGAGAGCCAATACTCGAACGCAAAGGGATCGCGGGTAATCGCAGAATCAATCTTTGCGCGTCTCGCCCGATTTTACCCATCGAGCGATCTGCCGAAAGAAGATGTGGGAATTGTGGAAGATCAGGAACTCATCGCGATTGGCTCGAATAACACCGTTGACGGCGCAGCGCTCCTCATCGAGTACGGCTATATCTATGAGCCGCACCTTCAGAATGCGGTAATTCGCCAAAAGGCCATATCAGACCTTGCATTTCAAACATACCTCGGCATTATGGATTTCTTCGAAGACAACATGAAAAAAGGATTATACGAAACGCAGCTTCTTCCCCATGAATGGCAAGAAGACATTTTTCGCCCGGGTCCCGCAAAAAAAGATACACTCTCGCTTCAGGCCGCTCTTATTATTGAAGGCCTATATCCGCCTGCTGGCAATTCACTCAACGACTGCCCCATGAGCGGAAACTTTGGTACCTGTACCGAAAAAGCTGTAAAAGCATTTCAGAAAAAATACGACATTTTGCCTCAAACCGGCTACGCTGGAGAAAAAACCCGCGCAAAGTTGAATGAGCTTTACCCCGTTACAAGAAAGCCGCGGCCATAAGGTCGTAGACGAATTGCAACGTATCGTAAACCCCGTTAGAGCGGGCGCTTCGCGACCGGCCGATGGGAACATTACACTCCCATCGGCTATCTCTGCCATTACCGCCGACGGGAGTCGGCGGCGTTCTAACGGGGTAAAATCCAAAATGAAACACCAAAGGCGGAAACCCGTGGCCATCTTGTAACGGGGTTTACGGAACAATCCAAAATTGAAATTTCTGAAAATGCCTCTGGGTGGGTCAAAAGCGAATGAGCTTTTGACGGGAACAAAAGTTCCCTGGACAATTATTTCTACAGTTTTTTGATCGAGGCTCTGCCGAGCTCTACATGAAATAATTGGAACCACCCTCCTGTTGCCGGTAGCAGGGATCGAACCTGCGGCCTAGGGCTTATGAGTCCCTCGCTCTGCCACTGAGC
>CAZVQM010000015.1:0-10098 GCA_964629265.1 uncultured Candidatus Saccharibacteria bacterium
GGGACCTTGTGTCCGGTCTTCCCAAAGAAATCGTTGTTGATGATTCCGATATACGCCGCGCCATGCGCCATTCGATCAATATGCTCGTGAACGCCGTAAAGACGACGATCGAAGAGACACCGCCAGAACTTGTCGCGGACATCATGCACCGCGGCATCATGCTCGTCGGAGGAGGCGCGCTTTTGCGCGGGCTTGACCGGCTTTTGGCAGAAGAGACGAAAATTCCCGTGAGGGTCGCCGAAGACGCGCTCACCGCCGTTGTCCGGGGGACCGGCATCATCCTTGAGGATATTGATGCTTTGAAAAACGTTCTCGTAAGTTCCGGGTTTGAGAGAACTCCGGCGTAGTCGTTTTGTATTCTTACAATGAAATTATTTCTATCTCCGTGGATCAAGGTTTTTGTTGGAATGGCTACCCTCGTAGTCCTTGTTTTTTTGAGTGATACGCCGGCCGTCATGTATCTCAGGGAAGGCACGCTTACGTTTGAGCGTTCGCTTTCTAATTCATGGATCGGGGCGTTTCTCTTTCCGCGCGCCGGGCGCGAACTTCCGCCCGGGTCCTATGACGGGAGCGGGATCAAGGCTCTCATGTTTGAATTGGAAGCGACGAAAAAAGAAAATGAATTGCTTCGCGATGCCCTTGATTTTTCCCGTTCATCGGGTCCGTCAGCCGGCGGATTAAAAGCCGCGAGCGTGTTTTCATATTCGAACGAACTCGGGAAAGAAACGCTTCTCATTGACGTGGGAACTGACAAGGGAATCGGGAAGGGCGCGCTTGTTCTTGACTCGGCGTTTTTTCTCGTGGGGACGGTCGCGGAGACGGGAAAGTTTGTCTCGAAAATCGATATCGCGTCAAACATCGGCAATACGTTTGAAGCATATATTCTTCCTGGCGGAGCTGTAGTTGTCGCGAAAGGGGTCGGGGGAGGGGTGTTTTTGCTTGATCTTGTTCCGATTGACATGCCGGTTCGGAAAGGCGATTTCGTGGGATTTTCGCCAAAGCGCGGCGCACCATCTTCCCGCACGATCTTTTTTCTCGGTGAGGTCGTAGGGGAATCAAAGACGGAGAGTACGGTTTTCAAGGCGGTGCGCACGGTGTCTCCCGTCCTGCCCGCCGCGCTCACGACGATTTTTATTCTCCCATGACGATTTCAAAATGGGTTTTCCTGGTGTTTTCACTACTCCTCGCGTTTGCAGGCGAGAGATGGATTTCTTTTCTATTCCCCGAATTTTTCTCCGTTCCTCCGTTGACGGTTTTTATGATTTCCTTGTGGTTTCTCGCGCTTTCGCCCGCTGCCATGTTCTTCTTTTCATTTCTCGGCGGATTTTTCCTTGACGCAATGTCCACATTTCCGTTTGGAACGTATACCGCGCTTTTGCTTTTGTATGCTTGTGCCTCTGTGCTCTTCCGGGCAAATCTCGCGGAATCGCACAAGCGTTTTGCCTTGCCTCTTTGGGGCGCGATCGTTCTTTTCACGATACCCTTCGGGGTTCTGGGCATCGGGTTTATCGTTTCTTTTTTGCGTTCTGTCCCGTTTCATCTCTCGGTGTCGGGATTTGTGGCCGCTTTCGCCGCGAACACCATCTCGGCGGTTTTTTATTTTTTGCTTTCCGTTGGGTTCGCGTCGGGCGTCCGGCGGATGAGGCGCTCCTAATCTCTACCTGTAATGTTCAATAAACAGAAGAAAAGTGAATCGGCATTCGACCCGGACGAAATCTTGTTCGATTCGGTGAGCATGCTCCGGTCCGACTACATGCCCGAGGGAAGGATTGAAAAGCCCGTTGAAAGGATATATGCGTTTTTATTTCTTTTTATTTTGGGCGCCGGGGTTTTATATCTTTTCTATCGCGCTGGAACTCTTCAGATAACGGAAGGCGCGGCGTATCTTCTCCGTTCGCAGGAAAATCGTTTTCTCACGCGTTCACTTTTTCCCCCGCGGGGCATTATTTTCGATCGCTCCGGAGAACCGTTTGTCGGGAATTCTCCGTCGTTCGGAATCCGGTTTGATAAAGATGCGTTCACCAGCGAAAACGGCGATATCGGGGTTTTGAAAAATGATCTTGGCCGTATTCTCGGCAAACCCAAGGACTATTTCACTGAAATCGGTCTTCCGGAGAGCGTGGATGTTTCGGCGCTTCCGGATACGCTCGTCATCGCCCAGGACATACCACCCGACCGCTTTGTGGAAATTGCGTATTCGCTCAACTCTCTTCCCGGGATCAGCGTGTTTGAAAACTTCCGCCGCGTCTACGAGGAGCCCTATGCCGCGGCGCACGCGATCGGCTACCTCGGGAAAACGAGCAAGGAGGATCTCGAGCGGGGAGGCGGCGTTGCACCGGACGAATTCATCGGCAAAAGCGGCATTGAAGCGTTTTACGACGATTATCTCCGGGGAAAAAAGGGGAAAAAGATTGTTGAGACCGACGCTCTGGGGAACGAGACGAATTTTAAACTTATCGAGGAATCGAGCCCGGGCGCGTCTTTGGAGACGACGCTCGACAAGGATCTTCAAGGGACTGCCTACCGAGTTTTTTCTTCCTATGTGGAGGGCAGGAAAGCGGGGAGCGTCACTGTCTTGGATCCCAAAACCGGAGAGGTTTTGGCGCTTGTAAGCTATCCTTCATTTGACTCAAATCTATTTTCCGGTTCGCTTTCGTCAAAAGAGTACGAAGCTATTTTAAAAAATCCTTTAAATCCTCTTGTGAATCGGCCAATTGCAGGAGAGTATGCGCCGGGGTCCACGATGAAGCCCATGTATGCGTCTGCAGCGCTTACCGAAGGAGTTGTTACGGATACTTTGAAAAAAATCTACGACCCCGGATATATCGATATTCCAAATCCCTATCGGCCGGGCGAGGCAACGCGATTCGTCGACTGGCGGGCGCACGGGTGGATAAATTTCTATGACGCAATTGCTTGGTCTGCCAATGTCTACTTCTATATCATCGGCGGGGGATTCGAGGGGTCCCCCGGTCTCGGCATCACGCGCCTCGAACGATACGCGAGAGCGTTCGGATTCGGGTCGGAGCTCGGAATTGATCTTTACGGGGAGAAAAAGGGACTTTTTCCGAATCCAAAGTGGAAAGAAATCGCTGAACCGTCGAATCCCATTTGGCGGATTGGGGACACGTATAATGTTTCGATCGGACAGGGCGGAATAAAAGTAACGCCGTTGCAGATTGCATCAATGACAGCGGCGGTCGCAAATGGAGGAACATTGTGGCGGCCGTATCTTTTGCGCGTCGCAAAAAATCCAGACGGCACAGTGCTGAAAGAGCAAAAACCAACGGTGATTCGTGATCATTTGATTCCGCAAAAGTATCTCAATGAAGTAAAGAAAGGCATGCGTCAAGGCGTCGTGTCTGGAACAGTGCAGCGCCTCGCAAATCTTCCGGTTGCCGCAGCAGCAAAAACCGGCACTGCCCAAATTGGCGGCAAAGGCGCACCCCACGCATGGGTCACGGCATTTGCGCCAGTTGACGACCCAGAGGTAGTTATTACGGTTATGATTGAAAACGCAGGCAGCGGCGTTACTTCAGTTGTCCCGATTGCGCACGACATATTAGAGTGGTACTTTACCCAGCACTAAATTTCGACTGGTTCTTGTGCCGCCCTGACGAAGCTGGCGGGAAAACGTCCGATTCCAAAATACTATGTTCACCAGTATCCAAGGGAACCGACTGCGGCTGTCGAAATTTTAGTCGCTGGGTTTACCCATCGGCCGAAGAAATAATAGGTTTTCTATCCACAATTGACAAAAAGAATCCTCCGTACTACACTTGATTGCAATTTGTTTTTAATCTCCGCAGACAAAAACCGTATTATAACTGAAAGGCGGAGAATAATCCTGAGCGAAGCCGAAGGATTACATAATAATATCATTTATGTCTGAGTATTTTTCAGAAGAGGGCCTCGAGAAATTAAAGAATGAGCTTGAAGAGTTGAAGACCGCGAAGCGCCACGAAATTGCGGCGCGTCTGGAGCATGCAAAATCCTTGGGTGATCTCTCTGAAAACGCCGAATATCAGGAAGCGAAGGAGGAACAGTCGCTCCTCGAGTCCCGGATCGTCGAGATCGAAGAGATTTTGCGAAACGCCGTCATCATCAAAAAAGATGCTTATTCGAGTCTTGTCCAGGTCGGCTCGACTGTTCGCGTGACATCCGAACACGGGGAGGAAATTTTTACCATTGTCGGGTCCGAGGAAGCGGATCCGAAGGATGGGATGATTTCAAATGAATCACCTTTGGGCAAGGCATTTCTCGGTCGCAAGATAGGCGATAAAATCGAGGTGAAAACCCCAGCGGGGACTTTTCACTATTCTATCAGCGGCATCAAATAGTTCTTCGGCGGCGCTCATCCCTACACGCATAATGTAAGTGCGGGGGTTCACCCCGTTACAACCCCAAATCTTCGGTTTTCAGCTCGGAGCGGAAGGAAGGTTTTAAAAAATCCAGACGGGAGTTCCGACCTCTAGGCAGGCCGGGTTGTAACGGGGTTCACAAAACCGCCGTTTTTTGTTTTACTATACCTATGCCCAGTAATACAACTTCCAGTGTGCTCTTTCATTATGTGTATGTGCTTGAAAGCAGACGGGATAGTAACCGGTATATCGGTTATACAACCGATATCAATCGAAGATTGAAAGAGCACAATAGCGGCGTGAGTTTTTCCACTGCACCACGCAGACCCTTTACTCTTGTGTATTTCGAGGGATGTCGCAGTGAGGGAGACGCCAAACGCCGTGAACATTACCTCAAGGGTACGCAAGGAAGGCGATTTCTGGGATTACGACTTCAAGAGTATACTCGTCGGAAACGAAGATTTACGGCGTTTGGCTCTGGAAGTTGATATACTGGGTATGGCACTTGAAGAAATCCGCAGCGAGCGGATAAAAAAATTGCGCGAGCTTGAAGAGCGCGGGATCGAAGGATACCCGGCTAGCGCCGTGCGCACGCACCGAATCGCCGAGGTTCTGAAAAAGTTCCCGGCTTTTGCGAAGGGGCGTAAGATCAACACGGTTGTCGGGCGCATTATGGCAAACCGCGGTCACGGCGGCGCCACGTTCGCCGACCTTAGGGACGGCTCGGGCAAAATACAGGTTTTGTTCAAGAAGGACATTCTTAATGACGAGTATGACCGTTTTTCGGATACGATTGACGTCGGCGATTTTGTGGAGATTACCGGGAAAGCGTTTAAGACAAAAAAAGGGGAGCCGACCCTGGAAGTACACAAATGGCGGATGCTCGCAAAGTCGCTTTTGCCTTTGCCGGAAAAATGGCACGGGCTTCAGGATGTTGAGGAGCGATTCAGAAAACGTTACCTTGATTTGCTGGTGAATGAAGGCGTCCGGGAGCGCTTTTTGATTCGCGCAAAAATAATTTCAACACTCCGCGCGCTTCTTGAAAAGTCGGGATTTGTCGAGGTTGAGACGCCTTTGCTTCAACCGATTCCGGGAGGCGCTTTGGCGCGTCCGTTTCGAACGCATCATAACGCTCTTGATATTGATTTATACCTCCGCATTGCACCCGAGCTTTATCTGAAACGGCTTTTGGTTGGCGGGATTGAACGCGTCTATGAAATCGGCAGGAATTTCCGGAATGAAGGCATTGACGCGACCCACAATCCGGAATTTACAATGCTTGAGGCCTACGCCGCGTATTGGGACGAAAAAGATATGATGGCGTTTGTCGAGGATTCGATTATTGATCTCGTAAAAACAGTTGTCGGGAAAAAAGGCGAGGTGTCGCACGACGGCAATGCGATTCAATTCAAAAAACCGTTTCCGCGCGTTGCGTTCAAAGACCTCTTGAAAAAATATGCGCTTATTCCGGATTATGACGCGGAGACCAGGGACGGGCTTTCGCTTCGCGCGCGACAACTCGGCATTGATTCAGCCACGTACGAATCAAAAGGGAAAATTGCGGATGAAATCTATAAAAAAATAGCGAAGCCAAAACTCATCCAGCCCGTATTTGTCGTGAATCACCCAATCGATATTTCGCCGCTTGCAAAAAAAAGGGAAAAAAATCCGATTGAGGTGAGAAGATTTCAGCTCGTCGCGGGCGGAATGGAGCTCGCAAACGCGTTTTCCGAGCTAAACGACCCTTTGGACCAGCGCGCGCGCTTCGAAGAGCAAGAGGGAATGCGGGGCTCGGGCGAAGAAGAGGCGCATCGGATCGACGAGGACTATATCGAGGCCATGGAATACGGTATGCCGCCTGCCGCGGGCCTCGGCGTCGGGATCGACCGCCTTGTCATGCTTCTTACGAACGTAAAAAACGTCCGCGAGGTTGTTTTATTTCCAACGTTAAAGCCGAAACAGTAGAATCATGCTTGACATTAAATTTATCCGGGAACATCCGGAGAAAATAAAAGATGCGGTTCAAAAACGCGGGATGCATTTTGATGTTGATTTTTTGTTGGCGTCGGACGAGCGACGCCGCGCCCTTATTGCTGAGCGAGATAACGTACGCGCGGGGCATAACGCAATTTCTGAAGAAATTTCAAGGACTGAAGGAAGCGCGCGCGCAAAAAAAATCGAGGAATCAAAACAAATGAAAGAGACGTTGCTTGACGCCGAGAAAAAAGTCGTCGCCGCGGAAGAAGAATTTAATGAGCTTATGCGCCGCCTCCCGAATATCCCGTTTGACGATGTTCCGGTCGGGCCGGACGAGATGGCAAATACAATTCTTCGCGAAGCAGGGGAGAAACGATCGTTTTCTTTCACGCCGAAAGATTATATGGAGGTTGCGGCTCGTCTCGGCCTTATTGAAACCGAGCGCGCAGCAAAAGTGTCAGGATCGCGATTCGGGTATCTTATGAAGGAAGCGGTACTTCTTGAATTTGCGCTTGTCTGGTTTGCGCTTGACCGCGCGCTCGCAAAAGGATTTATTCCGATTGTGCCGCCGGTTTTGGTGCGTGAGAGTGCGATGCGCGCTATGGGCTATATTGATACCCAGGATGATCGCGAGGAGCGGTATTTTTTAGATAAAGATAAACTTTTTTTGGTTGGCACGTCCGAGCAGTCAATCGGGCCCATGCATGCGGATGAAACATTTGCCGCGCGCGATATGCCGCGCCGCTACATCGGATTTTCAACATGCTTCCGGCGCGAAGCAGGATCGTACGGAAAAGATACAAAGGGAATTTTGCGCGTGCACCAGTTCGACAAAGTTGAAATGTTTACCCTAGCGCGGCCCGAGGATTCGCCCAAAGAACATGAACTCATGCTTTCTATTGAGGAAGAGCTTATGCAAGCACTTGGGATTCCGTATCGTGTAGTCCTTCTTTCAACAGGCGATCTTTCCCGTCCATCGGCAAAAACCTACGATATCGAAACATGGCTTCCGGGGCAAAGTAACGCTGCGGGCGAGTATCGGGAGACCCATTCAACATCGAATACCACGGATTTTCAGTCGCGGCGGCTCAATGTAAAATACCGGACAAAGGACGGAGGAACAGAATTTGTCCACATGCTGAATGGAACTGCGTTTGCAATCGGCCGCACGCTCATCGCAATTTTGGAAAACTATCAGGAGGAAGACGGATCCGTGCGCGTACCCGAGGTTTTAAGACCGTATATGAATGGAATTGAAAAAATCACGCATGGTTAGATCGCACCCGCAGGACTGGGTGAGAACATGGATAGAGATCGACACGCGATCTCTATTTTCGAATTTTGAGTATTTTCGGCGGCTCGCGCGGGGGGCGAGAATGATGGCGATGATCAAATCAAACGCATATGGGCATGGGCTGGTTCTCGTTGCAAAACTTCTTTCCAAAAAATATCGCGGCGTGTGGTTCGGAGTTGATTCAATTACCGAGGCGCTTCGGCTTCGGGATGAGGGAATAAAAAATCCCATCCTTGTGTTGGGATACACGCTTCCTCGGCGGCTTTATGAAGCGGCACAAAGAGATATTGCAATAACGATTTCCCATTTTGAGGGGGCGCGCGAGCTCGCGCGCCTCAAGAAGCGGCCGCGATTTCATTTGAAATTCGATACAGGCATGCACAGGCAGGGGTTTCAAGAGAGCGATATGCGAAAGCTTATCCGGGAATTGGAGCGTTTTGGACTAAATCCCGACGGCATATATTCCCATTTTTCAACAGCGTCAAATCGGGGTTTTTCAAAAAAACAAATTCGAACATTTGAATATATGGTTCAAGAAGTGAAGCGTGTGGGGATTTCTCCCGGAATTTTGCACATGAATAAGACCGAGGGCGTTATAAATTTTCCCGAAAGTACATATGACATGGTGCGCCTCGGCATTGGGCTCTACGGGTATTATCCGGCTGGTACCCCGCGGCTTCGTCCGGTTCTTTCGTGGCATACGATTGTTTCTGAAGTGAAGCGCGTGAAAAAAGGGGAGTGGGTGAGTTATGATAGAACCGAGCGCCTCAAGCACGATTCAAAGATTGCGATTCTTCCCATCGGCTATTGGCACGGGTTTGACCGTGGGCTTTCATCCAAGGGTGAGGTCCTTATCCGCGGTAAGCGTGCGCGGGTTCTTGGAAGAGTTACGATGGATATGACGATGGTGGATGTCACCAAGATTCCAGGTGTGCGGGTCCGTGATGAAGTTGTCATTATAGGAAAACAGGCCCCGTTAGAGGCAAGACGCCGCAGTCGTCTGCCACGCTTCGGGCGCGGGCCTCTAACGGGGCAGGGGAGGCGTCGGATTACGGCGGACGACGTCGCAAAGAAAATCAATACGACGTCCTATGAAATTCTCACGCGCATAAATCCGCTCATACGAAAAATCGTGGTATAGATAGGAGGTAGATTTAAATATGGAATCCCGAATTTTGTATACGCCGCGGATGCGGCGAAGAAAAAAACGAATTTCGCGCCGCTCGGTTTTCGCGGCACTCGGTTTTATTGCGGTTCTGGGGGTTCTCGGCGGCGCTGTCTATCTTTTACGCTATCCCGCCTGGCAGATTACGGAAATGTCGTTTTCGGGCTTTGAGCGGGTCGTATCCGTTGATGTAGAGGCGAAAATACAAGAAGATCTTCGCGGTTCGCGTGCGCTCGTTCTTCCGCGAAGTTCCTATTTTTTATTTGATTCTGCGGAATCCGAAGAAAAAATATTGAAGGACTTTCCGCGTCTTGAGAGCATTCAAATCCGCAAAGAATTTCCGTCAAAAATTTCAGTTGTTGCAAAAGAGCGCGAGTTCTGGGCGATCTACTGCGCCGGAGAGTCCGGCCGGTGTGGATACAGCGACAGAACAGGTTTTGTGTATGAAGAGGCGCCGGTATCAACCGGATCCCTCATCCTCACGGTTTTTCGCGATACGGGCAACGTCGAAATACCGTCACAATCCATTGAGCAGTCGCTTGTCGAAAAACTAATTTTGTTCAGTGAACTTTTGAGTAGCGAAACAGGGGAGGAGGTTGAATCATTTATTGTGTCCGGCGGGCTCGATGATGAATTTCAGGCGCGCGTGCGGAGCGGATTTTTTCTTTATGTGAAGCGTGACGACGATTTTGCGAGGGTTGCAAAAACGTTTAAAATTTTTCTTGAAAAAGAAATCGGGGAGAAGAAACTCGGGCTTGAGTACGTTGATCTTCGTTTCGGAAATAAAATTTTTTATAAAACAAAAAATCCCTAATTCCAGAAATTCGATTTTACTCTAGAAATTAGTGAGGCCCCGGGCGCGAGCAAGAGCTCGGCCGGGGCCGTTGGCGTCACCCGCTAGGGCGGATGACGGGAAAGGGTGAACAGCGAAGCCGCGTTCAGCTGCCGAGGGGAAGCTGTCCCCATTCGGCCCTCCTCCTGAGGCCTCCCTTTTCGTGAATCTAGGGAGGGCTTGGCGGTTTCTCCGTGTGGCTTCCTGTCGGGGTGTGCCGCAGCCAGGCGGCATGTCGAGCCGTGCTTAGTGGCTCGCTAACTTGGTTCCCCGACGGCACGGAGTTGTGAAATTGGTCTCCCGCGCGTGAGCGGTCGCCCGTGAGCGGGACGCGTCCCCTCGAGTTGAGGCCTACAGCGCGTACGGCCAGCGTCGTAACACTGCCACCGTAGCCGCCTCGGATAGTCTGGGGGGTCCTATGCGGCGGCCGCCCTCGCACGGAAGTTCTATAGTATATCGAAAAGAAAGA
>CAZVQM010000016.1:0-2739 GCA_964629265.1 uncultured Candidatus Saccharibacteria bacterium
AAGCGTTTGGAGGAGATAAGCCGGCGTCTCGGCGAGATGGAGGCGCGTGCGGGCGTTCAAAAGAAACCGGAGCGGGAAGCGCTGAAGACCGGCGTTCCGGAAGAGCGGCCCGCGCCCTCTTCATACACAGGGTCGCCATTTGATCCATTGGTTTCTATGCCTGACCCCGGGGCGCCGCCCAAACCGCCAATTTCTCAACCGGCGCCAAAGGACTCGATCGGTTATTCTCCGATTTCCGTTTCAACGGGTGAGTTGCCGGGCGCCGTGTCAGCTCGAGGCGCTCGAGCGGAGAAAAAGAACGTCGAATCCTATATCGGACGCTGGTTTCTCGGCATTGTCGGCATAGTCGCCGTCATACTCGGAACGAGTTTTTTTCTCAAGTACGCGTTTGAAAATAATTTAATAGGGGAGGTCGGGCGCGTGGCGCTCGGCGTTGCCGGCGGGCTTTTGTTTGTGATTGCGGGCGAGGTTATGCGCTCGCGGTACAAAAATTACTCCTATATTCTTTCCGGGGGCGGGCTTGGGCTTTTTTATCTTTCCATCTACGGCGCGTTTCACTATTACGATCTCATCGGACAGACGACCGCTTTCGGGTTTATGCTTGCCGTCACTGCTTTCGGCGTCGTCCTGTCGCTCTGGGCGGATGCGCTTCCCTTGGCCGCTCTTGCCGCGTTCGGCGGATTTCTTACGCCGTTTCTTTTGTCGTCCGGCGTCCCGAATGATGTAGGGCTCTTTGGCTATCTTGGCATTTTGAATATAGGCATTCTTGCCGTCGCGTTTTTCAAGAAATGGCGCGAGCTTACGCTCCTCGGATTTACCGCGACAGTTCTCAATTTTGCGTCGTGGTTTGGCGCGTTTTACGAGCCCGATAAACTCTTTTTTACCGTCGGGGCGCTCAGCGTATTCTATGTGATTTTTCTCCTTACGGGATTTGCCTCAAACGTCGCGACGCGAACCATGTCCACGCGCGGGGATCTTTTCGTCCTTACGGTGAACGCGGCGTGGTATTTCGGCTGGTGCTACTATCTTTTGCATCCGCAATACGATCTCATGCTTGGATTTCTTGCGGCGGGTCTTGGCGCGGTGTATCTTTTTTTCGCCTACGCCGCGACCGTGATACATCCCGAGGATCGAAATTATGTTCTGTCGCTCGGGGGGCTTTCCGTTCTTTTCCTGACGATCGCAATTCCTCTGGCGCTCAAGCAAAACGCGATTACGATAGCGTGGGCCGTGGAAGCGGGCGTTCTCTTCCTTATCGGTTTTGCCATGAGCGATTTTCGCATGCGGTTTTTTGCGATGGTGGTGCTCGTTCTTTCGATGTTTCGCTTTTTCGGATACGACGGCGGGCTTGAGACGGATTCGGCCGGGATTCTCATATTCAACAAACGATTCTTTACCTATGTCGTGCTTATCGCGGTTTCCTTCATCATGGGATATGTCGCGCATCTCAAGCGGGATGTCCTGGTAAAAGAGGAGCGTGGAGTACAACCCTTTTTATGGTCCGCGGCAAACGTGCTTCTTTTGATCGCGGTCACCATGGAGATTCTTGGGTTTTATGGCGCGCGAATTGCAGATCTTGAGAAAGAATATAGGGAAAAACAGATTAGCAACACGCCTGTCCTCCAAGAGGGAGCAAATCCTTTTACTCCTCCGTCCTACCTCCCCAAACCTGTTTCCGGCGGCGAGTACGAGGAATACTACGCAAAAATCCGCTCGCTTACGAATCAGCGCAATGCCGTGATTTCCGTTTTTTGGGCGCTCTACGCAATCGTCCTTATGGCGGTCGGCATGATAGTCGGGAATAAGCACGTTCGGTGGTCGGCGCTTGCGCTTTTTGGGATTACCACGTTCAAAGTATTCATTCTTGATCTCGCGTCTTTGAAAACGCCTTATCGCATTATTTCTTTCACCGTGCTCGGGCTCATTTTGTTGTTCGCTTCGTATCTGTATTTTCGCTATCAAAAATCGATCGAGGGACAAAAAGAGAATACCGCGCAATGAAGAAGGCCGCATATATAATTGCTTTTTTATTTTTTTTCTCCGCCGCCGGAGCGCGAGCGGATTTTGATATTCACGCGTGGTCGAGCCGCGCCCGCATAACGGGCGGCCAGTCCGTTTCCGGATACGCCATTCTCCAACTGCCTCCGGAATTTTTCTCCCATCTGAAGCCAGATCTTTCGGATCTTCGCATTGTAAATACCGACGTGGAAGTGCCGTATGTGCTCGGCGTTGAAAAAGATGTGGTGTCTTCGAATCGCGTGCCTGCGCGAATGTATAACTTGTCTGCCGGAGCAGGAGGCGGCTCTGTATCGTTTCTTGCTGATCTCGGGCCGGGTAGTGCGTTCCATAATGCGATTACGATTCAAGTCGCGTCCGAAAACTTCAGGCGCGGAGTCGTAATCGAAGGGTCAGAAGATGAACGTTCGTGGCGCACGCTCACGTCCGGTGGGCAGATTTTTGACTATACAGTCCGCGACATTAAATCCGTAAGTGTGCGCGACACGGACGTACTATACCCCGAAGCGACGTTTCGCTACCTTCGGGTGACGATCTCCGGAGGCCCGATCGAAGTACGGGGCGTAGAAGTATTTCGCGAGATTCAGCTCGCCGCGCGAGAAGCGGTATACGAGCCCGTGATATCTGTTTCAGAAAATAGTGATGCCCGGACAACCGACGCAGTGCTCGATATGGGTGCTGATGGCATTCCGCACCGGCGAGGGACGCTCGAAACCGCGAGCG
>CAZVQM010000016.1:2839-9573 GCA_964629265.1 uncultured Candidatus Saccharibacteria bacterium
GATATGGGTGCTGATGGCATTCCGCACCGGCGAGGGACGCTCGAAACCGCGAGCGTGAATTTTAACCGGCCGATTGCGATTTATGATTCAAGCAATAAATCGGACTGGCGGCTTTTGACGTACGGATACCTTTACGACGTTCGAACATCCGTGTTTACGGGATCGAATCTCAGTTTTGCATATCCCGAATCGAACCGCCGGTATCTCAAGATTTCCGTGTTAAATGGAGACGATCGCCCGATTTCGATTGACGGCGTTTCTTTGTACGGCGTTGTCAGGCGCGTGATTTTTTCATACGACCCCGCGAAAGAATATTTCGCATATCTCGGACGTTCTGATGCGCATCGCCCTCAATACGATTTTGAAAAAATTTCGCAGTATCTCGATATTTCCTCGCTTGATCAGGTTTCGGCCGGGCGCGTCGAGGAAAATCCGGAATATAAAGCACCTGAAGTCCCCAAGGCGCCCATTACCGAGCGCTCGCCCTATGTCCTGCCCCTTATCCTCGGCGTTGTCGTTGCAGTGCTTGCGTTTCTTTTGCTTCGCGTCGTGACACGCGTAAAAGCGATTCCGCCATCGCCGCCTTCTTCGCCTCCGACCGCGTAAGTGGTTGATTTAATATGAAAAGGTTTTATTTCATTTTCGTTGTGGGTGCCGCGCTTTTGCTCGGCGGTTTTTTGTTATGGACCTTTCTGGAAAAACCGGAAGATGAAATTTTGCCCCTCTATTCACCTGAATTGAACCGCGTCTTGGTTTCCGGCAATACGAGCGAGGAGGAATCCGGGGAGGTTACGCTTATTTTTGTCGGTGACATCATGCTTTCCCGCTTCATCGGTACGCTCTCGGCGCGAAAAAACGACTGGACGTTTCCGTTTCGCCGAATCGCGGATACGACGCGGCCGGCGGATATCGCGGTCGGAAACCTTGAAGGGCCGATTTCAGCGCGGGGAGAGCGGGCGGGAAGCGAGCATTCGTTTCGCGCGGATCCGCGCGCGATCCAGGGCCTTACATTCGTGGGGTTTGATGTCGTATCAATTGCAAACAATCACATCTGGGATTACGGCGAAGAGGCGTTTCTTGATACGCTCGAAATTTTGCGAAAAAACGGGATTCAGCCGGTCGGTGGAGGAGAAGATTATTCGAAAGCGCATGAGCCGGTTATAAAAGAAATCCGCGGAACAAAAATTGCTTTTCTTTCCTACACAGACCTTGTTTCGCGCTCCCTCACGACTGAATCGTCAATCCCCGCAATATCCTTTGCGGAGAAAGAAGAGATTGTCCGGGATATTAAAGAGGCGCGGAGAAACGCCGACATCGTAGTAGCGCTTTTTCATTGGGGGGATGAGTATAAGACGCGCCCGAACGCGCTACAAGAAGATTTGGCGCACGCCGCAATAGACGCAGGAGCAAGAATCGTTATCGGGCATCATCCGCACACTATCCAGGATACGGAGGAATATAACGGGGGATTTATTGCGTATAGCTTGGGCAATCTCGTATTCGATCAAAATTTTTCGGAAGAAACAAGGCGCGGCCTTATGCTTCGCGTAGTGATGCGGGGAGGTACTGTTGAATCAGTCGAAAAACTTTTTGTTTCATTCACTGACGAATTCGAGCCGGTTCTCGATGGTATGGCCACGCGGAGCGATTTTTAGCAGCAAAGCGGAAACCGCGGGGCTTGCATGATTTTCCGCGTTCTGGTAGAGTGTATCTACAATTCGATATAAATTATCAAGAGCGCGGCGAGACCCCGTTTAGTACGGGGCGCGAGTACCGACTCGATGACCCGCCGGCAACCGCCAAAAGATATTTTGGAAAGGTGCCACCTTCGGCCCGCAAGGGAAAGATAATGGCCTGACTCTTTCTTTGCGAGAGAGTTATTTATTTAATCAATTTCTATCATATGCATCATTCATCAACATACACCGTTGAGAGCGTAACATCCGGGCATCCGGATAAGGTTTGCGATCAGATTAGCGATGCGATCCTCGATGAATGCGTTAAACAAGATCCCGTGTCGCGGGTCGCGGTCGAAACATTCGGGAGCCATAATCTTTTGGTCGTCGGAGGAGAAGTCACGACAAAAGCCGTGGTCGACTACGAAAAAGTCGCGCGCGAGGTATACCACGCGATCGGCTATCCGGATGATTTGAAAATCATGACGCATATTGTCACGCAGTCCCCGGATATTGCGCAGGGAGTTGATACTGGCGGTGCAGGAGACCAGGGGATTATGTATGGATATGCAACGGATGAGACACCCGAATTAATGCCAAAAGCGGTTTTGCAGGTTCACCGGCTTGCCGAAGGCCTTGAGAATTTGCGCAGGTCAGGAAAATTCCCTTGGATAAAGCCGGACGGAAAAACCCAGATCACGGTTGCGCGTGGCGCGACTCGGTCGGTTCTCGTGAGCGTTCAGCACGATGAAAATATCGATAATGGCTCAATTCGAAACGCACTTATCGAAAATCTTATCTCGCCCGTTATCGGTACCTGCGACGGAATCGAGATTCTCGTAAATCCGACAGGAAAATTCGTCCAAGGAGGATTTGCGGCAGACACCGGGCTTACCGGAAGAAAAATCATGGTCGACACCTACTGCGGCCTTGCGCCACACGGCGGAGGCGCGTTTTCCGGAAAAGACGCGACAAAAGTGGACCGCTCGGCTGCATATATGGCGCGGTTTGTTGCAAAAAACATTGTGCGGAAGGGCAAAGCAAAAAAATGCCTTGTGTCAGTTGCCTACGCGATCGGTCGTGCAGAGCCCCTTATGATTGAAGCGATTGACGAGAGTGGGCGCGATATAACGCACCATGCAAAACAGTTTGATTTCAGACCTGCGGCGATTATTGAGCGCTTGGAGCTTCGCAAGCCGGTGTTCCAAAGAACCGCGGCCTACGGACACTTTGGCAGAAACGGCTTTTCGTGGGAGGGGGTTTAATGCGGTCGACAGGAAGCTCTGCGCGCTTCCTGTGTGAAAAAAATAATGAATCTCAGTCGAGAAGAATTTGAAGATATGGTTCACGGGGGGATTCGTGCGATTCCCAAGAAGTTTTTGAATCTCCTTGATAACGTTGATATTGTCGTTGAAGACGAGCCCTCGACAGCGCAGAGGCGGAAGATGAAGCTTCGGTCGGACATGACCCTTTTTGGCCTCTACGAAGGAGTCCCGCGCACAAAGCGCGGGTCGGGGTATTCGTTTGTGCTTCCGGACAAAATTACGATTTTTCAAAAACCAATCGAGGAGGCCGCACGCGATGAGGAACATTTAAGAAGAATTGTTCGTGATACAGTGTGGCATGAGTTTGCTCATCATTTTGGGATTGAAGAGGGGCGCGTCCGCGCGATCGAGGCGGTGAAGAGGAAGAAGGCAGACGGTGGAAATTGAACCTTGACAGTTTCCTTTTTTGATGTAGGTTTGCAGTAGTACATTTGGAGGGGTTCCATGAAGAAGATAGCGGCCTTGTTGATTGCGCTTTTGCTCGTCGGGGCTTCATTCACGCCAGCGTTTGCGGACGGGAGACGGCACCGTGATCATGGTCATTATTCTGATCGCCAGCACCGACATGGAATTTCGCCTGGGCTTTTGTTCGGGCTCGGCGCACTGGGGTTTTTTGGGGTCCTTACCCACGAGTCTCTGCGTTATCGCGAGCCGGTCATCATCGATCCGTCGCGCGCATGCAACTACGTGCCTGGCCCACTCGTATGGAATCCAACGTGGCAGCGCTGGGAACAGGGATGGATTCTCGCGTGCAGGTAATATGAGCGGTCGCAACCGCTCTTTTTTGTGGACCCCGTTACAACCAGACCCTTGCCTGTTTGAGAAAATCTCTAACGGGGTAAAGCCGGGGCTTCCATTGATTTTTTTTGATGCTGCCTTCCTCCTCGCCCTGAAGGAACAGGGCTTCCAGTTGTAACGGGGTGGATTAATCAAATGCATTTTTATTGGGCTTCGTGGTACACTAAACAGGGGAATAAAGGGATAGTTTCGGATATGCCCGGTAGTAACACTTCGGCTTTTGTGCATTTTGTGGTACTACAGGGTCGCGAGAGTCCATCGTGACTTATTTGAAATAACACAAAGAGAAGCTTCGTCTTTGTCCCGACGAAACGTCGGGACGGCCGAAGTCTACTACCGGGTATGGATATCAACGAGAATTTTTCTCCGGCGCCCCAGAGCGGATCGGACGGAAAGAGCCAGATTCGCGAGGAAGCGCCACGCCATTACTACGGTGATGTCACGCGCCGGCTCTTTATTGCTGGCGGAATCATTGTACTCGTGGGAATGCCGTTTTTCGCTGACTACCTCAAGCAGATGGTCGCGCTCTCGGCGCTCGGCGTGATTGCAATCGCCCTTATCGCGGGATTTGCAAATCCTCGTTCCCGTAATGTCCAAATTCTCCTTTTGTTGGTTTCGTCAGCCGCGGTGCTTTTTTTCGAGTCATACGCCGCGTATCTTTATAGCACTGTGCCGCTTGAGGGACGCGGGCTTTTATTTGTCGCTGCAACGCAGATTCTCGCAATTATTTTTTTCTTAGCGCTTTATTTTAGCGCAAAAACCGTCCGTGGGATGTCGCCCCGCGCGCGGTAATTTTTATTTATTAATTTTTTTTATTATGAACCCCGTTAGAAATCATATTTATTGATTTCGCGGGGGAATATAGTCACATTAAGTAAAAAAATTTTATGGAATTACAAACGCAAAAAATTTCTAACGGGGTGAATAATTTAAAAGTAGTCGAGTGGATATTGCGGATCGGCGTTGCCGGAGAATTTCTGGGGCATGGCGTTTTCGCCATTCAGGGCAAAAAGCAGTGGATCGGATGGATAAGCGGAATGACGGGCGCAGGGGCGGATAGTGCGGCAACTCTTCTTCTCTTTGTTGGCGCAATGGATATTCTCGTCGCGGCGATCGTGCTCGTGAAGCCGATTCGAATCGCTCTTTTATGGGCGGCGTTTTGGGGATTTTGGACGGCACTTGTGCGTCCGCTTGTGGGCGAGCCCGTATGGGATTTCATCGAGCGGTGGGCGAATTGGGCCGCACCCTTAGCGCTTCTTTTCATGGTCGGGCGCCCGCAGTCATTTAGAGAATGGTTCAAATAAAAAATAATCTTTTATTGCATTGATGACAAATCTGCAGAAATATTCGCTTTTCCTCCTCCGGATATCGCTCGGCTGGCTTTTCTTCTATGCCGGGATCACAAAAGTCCTGAATCCCGCATGGTCAGCGGCCGGGTATCTCAAAGGCGCGAAAACATTCGCGTCATTCTACCAATGGCTTCTTACGCCTTCAGTGCTTCCCGTTATAAATTTTCTGAACGAATGGGGTCTTACGCTTATTGGAGTGTCTTTTATTCTCGGCGTGTTTGTCCGGTGGAGCTCATACGCAGGAGTTCTCATGATGGCGCTCTACTATTTTCCTATTTTGCAGTTTCCGGTTGTCGGCGACCATTCGTATATTGTTGACGAGCACATCATATATATATTCGCGTTTTTGGCGCTCGCCGGGTTTGATGCCGGAAAAACCTGGGGTCTTGAAAATAGAATCTCTTCTATTTTTAGGGTGAAGAAAGCGGAGATAGTGTAATTTCGGTCAATCGTATGGCGTTTTCTGAAAGGGAGTCCCGCGCGAGTTTCCTGCGGACTTTTGTATTTGGAGTCGAGGATAGTTTGGTCTCGACCGTCGGGCTTCTTTCGGGCATCGCGATTGCGGGTGTTCCGCAAAAAGCAATTCTTGTAAGCGGAGTGGTGCTTGTGTCGGTCGAGGCGTTTTCCATGGCTGTCGGAAGTTTTCTCTCGGAGCAGTCCGCAGAGGAGTTTCTTGAGAAAAAAGAAGTGTCGCCGTCAAATTCGATTGCAAACGGCCTCCTTATGTTTGTTTCGTATTTTTGTTCCGGTATTATACCGCTTTTTCCGTACGCTTTGCTGCCGCTCGGATCCGCATTTTGGGTTTCGATTGTATTTTCTCTTGCCGCGCTCTTTGTCCTCGGGGTTGTCCGCGCAAGAATTTCCGGTCTTCGGCAGATGAAAAACGCCATCAGTATGGTAGTGATCGGGGGAATTGCAATCGCCGTCGGCATCGCAGCGGGCATGGCCGCTACTTCTGTGCAATCGTTTTGATGATTGCGTGGATACTCCGGGTAGGTTTTTTCCATCCCGCGTGATATACTAACCTCATACATTATCCGATTAACTTTGCACTATGATAAGACGTTTTTCACTCTTTATGTTACTAGGACTCCTTGTTCCCGCGGGCGCGCTTGCCCAGTCGATTATTGATTCCGGCTCCGCTGATCCTTTTCCGGGGATTTTGAAAGCGGGCGATTCGGGGAACGCCGTAAAAGAACTCCAGCTTATTTTAAAAATCGATCCCGCGATCTATCCCGAAGGGATTACGTCCGGATACTACGGCTCCCTTACCGCGGCTGCCGTGAAGCGTCTTCAGCGCCGGTATCGCCTCGCGGAAACCGGGGTTTTTGACGAGGCGACTCAGGAGGTTGTTATTCCTACGAAAACGCGAGTCGATATATCGGTCTTAACGCCGAATGGAAATGAGTCATGGGATAAGTCCGATACCCACGACGTCACGTGGGAAGTGACAATAGGCCCCGTTGTCTTTGACGGGAGGTCCTTGATCCCGCAGACATCGAGCGGCGATTCAACGCGCGCCGTCGCGCCGTTTTTCCCGTATGCGTCGATTGATCTTTTGAAGGACTCTGACGCGCGTTTTCGGT
>CAZVQM010000017.1:0-6553 GCA_964629265.1 uncultured Candidatus Saccharibacteria bacterium
ATCAGGGCAAATGCCAATATCATCAAGCGGACGCTCGAGAATTTCGGCGTCGAGGTTGAGATGGGAGAAATATCGGTTGGCCCCACCGTGACGCAATATACCCTAAAGCCCGCCGAAGGCGTAAAACTTTCGCGCATAACCGCGCTTCGCAGCGATCTCTCTCTCGCGCTTGCCGCGCATCCGATTCGGATTGAGGCGCCGATTCCGGGCAAATCGCTTGCCGGAATCGAAGTGCCGAACAAGTCAATCGCGCTTGTCGGCCTTCGGGCGCTTCTCGGGAACGCGGGATTTGCGGCCTCTCCCCATCCTTTGCTTTTTGCCGTGGGTAGGGACGTCGCGGGCTCTCCGGTGTATGCGGATCTTTCGAAGATGCCCCATCTTTTGATTTCCGGAGCCACCGGCTCCGGAAAATCCGTGACGATTCACTCGATTATTATTTCACTCCTCTATCGAAATTCGTCCGATATGCTCCGTTTTATCCTCATTGATCCGAAACGTGTCGAGCTTCCCGTGTATAACGACATTCCGCATCTCCTGACGCCCGTTATCACGGATCCGAAAAAGACCATTCAGGCGCTTCGATGGGCGACAAAAGAAATGGACCGCCGCTACGATCTTTTGTCAAAGAAAAGTTCTCGCGACATCGTCGGATATAATTCATCTCTCGGAAAAGCGGAAGATGAGGAAGCGCTTCCCTACATTGTCATCTTGATTGACGAACTCGCTGATCTCATGGCAATCTATCCTCGAGAAATGGAAGGCGCAATTGTCCGTCTCGCACAAATGGCGAGGGCAGTCGGGATTCACCTTATCGTATCGACCCAGCGGCCTTCGGTGGAGGTCATCACCGGGCTCATCAAGGCGAACATCACGTCTCGGATCGCTCTCCAGGTCGCTTCCCAAATCGATTCCCGGACCATTCTCGATACGGCGGGCGCCGAGACGCTTCTCGGAAACGGCGACCTTTTGTTCATGTCGGGAGATACGACAAAACCCAAACGGATCCAGGGCGGGTTTATTTCCGAACACGAGGTAAAGCGCGTTGTTGATTTCCTCCGGGAAGAATTCGCAGTACCCGAGTACGACGAGGCAATTTTTGAAACAAAGGCGGAGGACGGCGGAAATGGACATGACGACGATCTCGGCGACGACGATCCCCTGATCGCGGAAGCAGAAAAAATTATTCGCGCCGCAGGCAAAGCGTCTGCTTCGTACCTTCAGCGGCGTCTTCGTGTGGGGTATGCGCGCGCGGCGCGCCTCCTCGATATTCTCGAATCACGAGGCATCATCGGCCCTGCGGACGGCGCAAAGCCCCGAGAGGTGTTTGCGAAGTCGGCGGATTCTTTGCATGAGCTCGATAGCGACGAGGACGAAATATAGTGATGTCGTAACATAACCATCATGCCCAGTAATACAACCTCGACAAAGAAGCAAAGAGAATCCCTCACCGCGCGTATGACATATGAAACTATCGAATTTTCTATACTAACATTCCTCGTTGTCCCGACGTACCGTCGGGGCGGTCGAGGTTGATATACTGGGATGCCAAGCGAAGAGACAATTGAATCTTCGGTTGGGGGGCGAATCAGAGCGCGCCGCAAGGAATTGCGGCTCGAGATTGAAAGCGTATCGCATTCGCTCCATGTTCCCGTGCGCGCGCTTGAGGCGATTGAAGAAGACGAGTACGAATATTTTTCCGCAAAGGTATACGCGCTCGGCGTTGTCCGCAAACTCCTTGCCGCGCTCGCGATTGCGGACGCCGAAGGGATCGCGAGGGAATTTTCAACCGAATGGGACGTGAAGAATTACCACGCGAAGCGCGAACTCAAGCCCCTTCCGGAAAACCGCGGAGACGCGCCCGTGCTCACTCCAAAACGCATAGGAGCAATTATTGCGATTCTTTTTTTAATAGCGCTTTCCCTGTTTATCGGATACCGGCTTTTTTCGTTTCTCCGAAAACCCCAATTCGTCCTGGAGTCGCCTCGAGCGCGGGAAATGCGCTTTTCTGATCGGCTCATGCCGGTTCGCGGTTTTGTGGAGCGGGAATCGAATTTGACAGTGAACGGGCGTGAAATTATAATTAATGGCGAGGGAATTTTTTCTGGCTTGGTCGAGTTGCGCCCGGGTCTTAATACTCTGGAATTTCTCGCGACAAACCGTTTTGGGAAGGTGACAAAAGACGTTCGATATGTCAACGTGGAGTAGGAGGCAGAGTGCGGGGTTTTAAGGTGATTTTTAACGAGGATTATAAAAATGAAAGAGGAAAAACTCGATAAGATAAAACTCGTTGAAGCGGCGGTAAAGGAGATACAGAATAAGTTTGGAGAGGGAGCAATCATGAAGCTCGGCGACGCGCCGAAAGTCGATGTTGATGTTATTCCGACCGGGTCGTTTTCTCTGGACGCCGCCTTGGGTGTCGGTGGCATACCGCGAGGCCGCATCGTCGAGATATTCGGGCCCGAATCCTCGGGAAAAACGACGCTCGCCCTCCATATTGTAAAAGAAGCCCAAAAGCGGGGAGGGCTTGCGGCGTTTATTGACGCTGAACACGCGCTTGATCCCGAATACGCAAAGCGGATCGGAGTAAAAATCAACGATCTTCTGATTTCTCAGCCCGATACGGGCGAGCAGGCGCTGGAAATTGTGGAATCGCTTGTTCGGTCTAGTGCGGTAGACGTCATAGTTGTTGATTCTGTTGCGGCGCTCACCCCCAGGGCGGAGATCGAGGGCGAGATGGGCCAACAGCACATGGGGCTTCAGGCGCGTCTCATGTCGCATGCGTTGAGAAAGCTTACCGCGATCGGCGCAAAATCGAAAACCGCCATTATTTTCATCAATCAAATCCGGATGCAGATCGGGATCGTATGGGGAAATCCTGAGACAACGCCCGGCGGAAAAGCGCTCAAGTTTTATTCATCGGTGCGGATTGATCTGCGGCGCTCCGCGCAAATAAAAAAAGGAGAGGAGATCGTCGGGAATCGGCATAAGGCAAAGGTGGTAAAGAATAAAGTCGCCGCGCCGTTTAAAACAGCGGAATTCGATATTTTCTATAACGAAGGAATTTCGTACGACGCCGATGTTCTAAATCTCGGCATGAAGTACGACATCATAAAAAAATCGGGAGCGAGTCTTTCTTTTGAGTCCTTCAAGCTCGGCCAAGGGTTTGACAACGCAAAGACATACTTGAAGGAAAATCCGAAGGTGAGGGATGAGATAATGAAAAAGATAAAGGAGGCGATGAAAGCAGGGGAAGAGGGGAAATAGATTTCGGTAATCTTTTCGAAACACAGAAATCCCGCCCAGCGTGCGGGATTTCTTCAGTGCTCGGCCTCGCTCGTTCTTCGCCTGCTGGCGAATAACACCATGCCCGCTCGGCCTCCGCATGGTTTCGAAAAGATTACCTCATCCTGTATCGAGACGGAGAGGAGAAACGGAAGGTTTGCTCCTTGAAATTTTTGCAAAAAGAAGAGTCCCGAGTGGCATTATAAAATGAAGCACGGCCTCGAGGTTGTTACACCATCAAGGCCGTTTGATTGAGTTGAGGCCGTGTCCTCAAACTTGGTTGAACCTATGCGCGATCACGGCGCGCTTGATTAGGCTACCCGACGTAAACGTCGAACCGTACCCCGCCCAGCTCGGCGGCACCGAGGATGGCCGTCGCCCGGGACTCGGAGCCGTTCGCCCCGAAGTCCACCTCGACGTGGTAGCCACCTGCGTAACGGCGCAAGCGGATCTTCGTCCCCGACGTCGGCGTCCGGAGGACGACCTCCCAGCTTCCGACCTCGACGGTCGAGAACTGGTCGGTTTCCGCCGCCCAGACGAGCCCGATGAGTTCGTTGGCTAGCCCCTTCTGCTCCTCGCTCTTGGCGTTGACCCAGTGGGTCATGGCCTCGGCGAGGGCCGAACCGTCGACACCCTCGGTAAGGGAGCCGAAAGGCCGGAAGGCGGCCTGGAGGGCGTAGCCGACGCGGTCTCTGTTGCTGTCGGACAGGTGAGCACTGATCTTCGTGATCTTCATGGTTTTTCTCCTTTCGCTTTCGCGATACGTCACTGTAGCACCATGCCACAGGACAAGGATTCTATAGCTATAGTGAATGTGTAAATAGCTGCAGAATTCTTGTCCTGTGTTCCACGCTATATCAAAGAGCTATTTTCGCTAATTTGAGAGGTGATTTACCATCTCAAATTATGCTGTAAGTATAGCATACTGTGTCCGTCCTGTCAAGTTAATTGCATCAAAAAAGCTCATAGATATGAGCTTTTCCTGCGATTTCCAATTCTATATTTGCAACTCCTATCTCGACGTATACGGCACGAGCGACAAGTAGCGCGCGCGCTTGATTGCGCCCGCGAGTTCGCGCTGGTGGTATGCGCAGAGAAAGGATTTCCGGCGCGAGTAGATTTTTGATCCCGCGCTTATGAATCGCTTCAAGGTATCAGCGTCTTTATAGTCCATCGGGCGGTTTGTCGTACAAAAGTAACACTGTTTTTTGGTATTTTCTTTCATAGTACAACTACGAAGTTACGAATATGTACGAAAGTACGAATGGCAATTACGGTAGTATTCGTATGTTCGTATATATTCGTACATTCGTAGTAATTAGAAAGGAATTTCTTTAACGTCTATTTCGTCTTCTTCGGTGGGAAGCTCGATAATTGGGGTTTCATCTTCTTTTGTTGCCTCTGGCCGCGGTGCCTGCTCTTGCTGTATTGAGCCAGCGCCGCCGGATTGGCGGGGACCGAGTTGAACGCGTTCTGCAATAACCTCGGTCCGGTAGTGCTTTGCTCCTTGCGGATCCTGCCAGTTTCGCGTCTGAATGCGGCCCTCGACAAAGATCAAACTTCCTTTTTTTAGATACTGGTTTACGATTTCCGCCTGTTTCCCCCACGCGACAACATTGTGGAACTCGGCTTGTTTTTGTTTTTGTCCGGTTTTGTCGGTATAGAAACGGTTTGTCGCAACCCCAAACGAGCACACGGCTTGTCCCGACGGCGTTTGGCGAAGTTCCGGGTCGCGGGTAAGGTTCCCCATGATAAATGCTTTGTTGAGATTCATATTTTTTTAAAACTCTAAATCCTAATATCTAAATTCTAAACAAAACAGTGATAGTAGGATTTATTTCCCAAGTATCTCCTCCAATTTTTTATCCAATGCTTCAAGGTCAAGGCGTTCGTCCGCTTCTTGCTCGCGTTTGGGCGGGACTGCGGCGATCGGTGCTGACGCCGGTCGCGGCATTCGTGGAAACTGCTGTAATGGAATTGTATCTTCCACGACGAGGTGGCGCAAAAGCGACGTCGCGGTTTTCAGTTTTTTCTCGATTGCCGCGATTGCGTCTGGAAGCGCGGTAAATTTTATCCACCCAAAGTATCCGTGATCTTCTTTTCCGATTGGGTATGCAAGGCGCCGTTTTTGTGGAGCATCGGAATGGGAAATTATGCCTTTTTCTGCCTCGATGAGGGCGGCAATCTTCTGGGCCTGCTCCGCAACTGCCTTTTCTGCGGTCGAGGAGTGAAGAATATAGGCAATTTCGTATTTTTTCGGATTTCTCTCCATATTTGTTTAGTGTAGCAAATTCATTAAAAAAATCAAGGGGGGTTGTTCGTATACTCGCTTTCATGTACAACATGAGAAACGAGCAAGGAGGCGTCCAGATGGGAGAATGGGATAGAGGATTCACGCTTCTGGTGATTCGTTATACCGCCATTGTTGGTCCTTTGACACTGCTCTTTATTGCATGCTTCCTATGGCATCGCGCCAAACGGTTGGCGTCTGTTATGCTTGTCGTTTTCCTTCTTTCGGTTTTCTTGGTTCTCGCGATTCCGCTGTGGGGCGTTTGGCTTGATCCATACGTGAGCCACGCTACAACACTGATGATTCTGGGAATTTTCGTCGTGGGAAATGCGGCAAATAGCGGCGTTGGCATGCCACTCTCTTTCCTTGGGAGTGCTGGCAATTCTCTTGCTCTCTTCGCGAATGAATTCGACATACCAGCGCTTGTTTCTAAAGGTACTTTCGTGGAGGGCCGATACACTCTAATGTCCTACGCGACATCGCTTAATTTTCTCGGTGACTGGATTCCGGGTTTGCTCTTTGACGTAGTGATCCGTATAAGTCCAGGCGATGTGCTCTTTATGCTCGGAAGCGCTATTACGCTCGCCGAAGCGATCTTCAAAAATCCTCATAAGGCCTAACGGCCTTTTTTGCTCGATCACAGGGCGCGCAGTCGTACGTCCGCGACTGGATCTAAATTTTAAATTCAATCACATCCCCGTCTTTTACAATATATTCTTTTCCTTCGGTGCGGAGTACTCCAAGTTCGCGGGCGCGCGCCCATGATCCTACCTCGAGGAGCTTATTCCATTCTATGACGTCCGCACGGATGAATTTCTCTTCAAAATCCGAGTGAATTGCGCGGCCCGCCCGCGGGGCGGTTGATCCCTTTGGAATGGTCCACGCGCGTGATTCGTCCTCTCCTGTGGTAAAAAAAGTCATGAGGGCGAGCGTTTCGTAGCTCAAGCGCGAGGCGCCGAAGTGGAGCGCGGTGGGGCGCAC
>CAZVQM010000017.1:6563-9532 GCA_964629265.1 uncultured Candidatus Saccharibacteria bacterium
TAAAAAACGTGATAAGGCCGAGTGTCTCGTACGCAAGGTGGATAAGTTTTGTAAGCCCGCTTTCGTGCATGCCAAGTTCGCGCAAAAATTCCCCTTGTTCATACTCGTCAAGATCTGCAAGTTCTGATTCAATTTTTGCGCTTATAACCGCATAGGGAGTAGAGCCGATTTTATTGGCAAGCGCGTCAGATGGCATCCAAGCCGCCTGCATCATTTCTTCAGACGCATTGAGGATACACATAAGTGGCTTTGCGGTAAGAAGCGCGAGCCCGCTTGCGACTCCGTCAAACTCTTCTGCGGCTTTTTTAGCGGATGGTCGGATATTCCGCGCGGGTGTTACGACGTCAAAAGCATTTTTCAAAGCATCAAGTACTGCTTTTTCTGCGATTGCTTCCTTTTTCCCTGCGCGCACGTCGCGCTCAACTGACTCAAGGCGTTTCGAAACTGTCTCCATGTCTTTCATGACAAGTTCGTATTCGATTATATCAATGTCGGCAACCGGATCTGTTGCACCTGAAACATGAATAATATCTCCGCCTTCGAATACCCGAACTACTTCTAGAATCGCGTCAACCTCTCGGATGTTGGTAAGAAATTTATTTCCAAGGCCGGCTCCTTCTGAGGCGCCTTTGACAAGACCCGCAATATCGACAAATTCAATCGCCGCCGGGACGATTTTTTTGGATTTTGACATTTCCGCAAGGCGCCCAAGACGTTCGTCGGGAACGGCGACGACCCCGATATTCGGATCAATGGTCGCAAACGGATAGTTTGCGATTTCAACCGGCTGTTTCGTGAGCGCCTTGAAAAGCGTGGATTTCCCGACATTGGGAAGTCCCACTATCCCTATTTTTAAACTCATAGTTTGTGTATACTTTTAAGTATTAGTTTTCGTTTCGCTATATATGAACGTGAATCCAGCTGTATTTCGAGAATACGATATTCGGGGAGTTATTGATACTGGCTTTAGTGAAAAGGCGGTTGCCGAGTACGAAAAATGGTATGGCTCATTTCCCGGTGTTACGCTTCCTGATGAGGTTGTACAGGCGATCGGAAAAGCATACGGCACATTTATTCAAAAAGAAAGTGGTAAGAAAGTGATCGTTGGCTATGAAATTCGCCCGAGTGCCGAGCGGATCAAAGAGCTTTTTATTGAAGGCATTCTTTCCTCAGGCTGCGATGTTGCTGATATTGATGTTGCGCTCACCCCACTTGTCTATTTTACGGTTGCGCATGGCGGGTACGACGGAGGGGTAAACATTACTGGCAGCCACAATGTGTACTTTTACAATGGATTTAAACTGATGAAAAGAGGGGTACAGCCCCTTTTTGGCGAAGAGCTCCAAGAAATGAAGCAAATGATAATTGGAGATCGTATCCCAGATTCGACGAGGCGAGGCACGAGAGAATTCCTTGAGGCATTCCCGGTGTATCTCGCGTATCTCACGACTCACATAACACTTTCAAAAAAATTGAAGGTGGTAGTTGATTGTGGAAACGGAAGCGCGGGGATATTTGCTCCTCAAATTCTCCGCAAACTCGGATGTGATGTAATCGAGCTCTACACCGCGCCTGATGCAACATTTCCAAATCATATTCCAGATCCCGAGCAAAGCCAATTTCTTGATGAGCTAAGGGAGCTGGTGGTAAAAGAGCACGCAGATGTTGGTATTGCGTTTGATGCAGACGGTGATCGCGTCGGATTTGTAGATGAGACAGGTGTGTTTTGGGAAGCAGATCTCATAACGCTTCTTTTTGCAAAAGATGTGCTTTCCCGAAACCCGGGAAAGAAAATTCTTTTTGATATTAAATCAAGCTTGTTATTAAGCGAGCTTGTACCGCAGTTTGGTGGCATTTCTCTTATGCATCGTACTGGACACGCGCCGATTAAAGATACACTTCGGAAAGATCCAGAGATTATTTTTGGAGGAGAGAAATCGGGTCATTTCTTCTTTGTTGAGGACTATTTTCGTATTGATGATGGATTATGGGCAGCGTCTCGGATGCTCGAAATTATAGCCCGAGAAGGAGCACTTTCTGCATTGATGAATGCATTTCCAAAACGGGTTGCAACACCAGAATTTAAACTTCCTTGCGCTGATGAAAAGAAATTTGAGGTAGTAAAAAGGATCAGTGAATCATTATCACGCCAGTATCCATCGATTGCAGTTGATGGTATCCGTTTTACCATAAGTCCCACTGGATGGGGGCTTATCCGTGCCTCAAACACATCGCCGTATCTCACCGCACGGGCGGAAGGCGTGGATGAAGAAGAAGTGAAAAAAATAAAATCCATTCTTGCGGATGAACTTGAAAGATTCCCCGAGGTCATAGATCGTCTCGATCGAAGCGTGGTAGCGCGGCTCGGAGGGCGGCTTGGGTGGGTATAGTATATCGAAAAAAAGAAAAAGCGAGGTTGAGTCGCTTTTTCTTAAATAATCTTTCGTGATGTACTATTTTATGAGTCCGAGTTTTCTGCCGCAGTTCTTCCAGTGGTATATATAGCCGTCTTTGATCATGAGCGCCGCAAGGTCAATTTGATGGAATGGGTTTTCAATGTCGTAGCCGTCGAGTTCGTACTTTTTTGTGTATAGCTCGAATGTCGGGACTTTGAATTGGAGAATTCCGTGCGAGGCACCGTTGTCGCCTTTGGCGTCCAGTTTCCATTCTGATTCGCACCGGATAAGATCCCGGATGGTGCTTGGCGCGAGTCCGGCGTTTTCTGCAGCGTATTCCGCGTACCCCCGGATATCGGCTGGTTTCGGGCCTCGGGTCGCAACTACCAGCGGAACCGGATGGCTGTATTCAAGCGTATCACTCCCTGTGGCTTCTTTTGCTTCTCCATGTGTTAAGAGCGAGATCGCAAGTATGAATGCCGTAAGATATGCGCTAATATGAGTAGAGGCAGTCGTCTTCCCGCCCCCCAGCGGGATCCGGTACCCCTGAATTAGCTTCAATTAAAAACCACG
>CAZVQM010000018.1:0-2563 GCA_964629265.1 uncultured Candidatus Saccharibacteria bacterium
GTTTCCATTGTCGTTGGAAAGGACTACGAAAAAATCCTCAAGGAAAACCCCTATGACCTCATGGTCCCGCACGGGAACCACGTTGACCCTCCGGCTCCCGAAGAAACGCTTCCGCACACAAAAAGCGGAAAAATCCGGATCGGCGGGGGATCGGGATTTATCGTGGACGACTCCGGCCTCATTGTTACCAATAAGCACGTCATTTCGGACCCGGAAGCGGAATACTGGATAACAACGCTTGCCGAGGATACGTACGCCGCACGTGTCCTTGCGCGTGACCCCTTAAACGACGTTGCGGTGCTTAAAATCGAAAACGCCTCCGGACTCGATCAAATCCGGCTCGGCGACTCGAATAAAATCCAACTCGGAGAAACAGTAATCGCAATCGGAACCGCCTTGGGCGAATTTCAAAACACCGTATCCAAAGGAATTATCTCCGGCCTCTCGCGCTTTGTAAGCGCAATCACCGACACCGAGGGGCATTCCGAACGCCTGCGCGGACTCATCCAAACCGACGCCGCGATAAACCCGGGAAACTCCGGGGGACCTTTGGTAAATCTCGACGGGGAAGCAATCGGCATAAACACGGCGGTTGTCTACGGCGCGCAAAACATAAGCTTTGCAATCCCCATAAACCGCGCAAAACGCGATCTCGAAGAATTAAAAACATTCGGCCACATCCGCCGGCCGTTTCTCGGAATACGCTACGTGCCGGTAAACCCCGTGGTGAAAAAACGATTTAATCTTCCGGTTGATGACGGCGCATTCGTCTTGAAAGAGGGCCTTCCTGAACGGCCCGCCGTAATTCCGGATTCTGCCGCGGCAAAAGCCGGAATAAAAGAAACCGACATAATCGTCGCGCTCAATCGGATCCCGATAAACGAAAAAACGTCTGTTGAAGACGTCCTTGAAATGGTACCCATGGGGTCTACGATCGAAATGAAAATCCTAAGAGACGGACAAGAAAAAACAATCGCCGTGACCGCGGAAGAACGGATATAACACAAACGATTTAAAGTTATTGCAAGTTTTATGGCGGAGGTCTGCGAGTACCGTCAGGCTGACGCCTTTTCCTTCATCCGGCTAGGGACTTCTCCTTGAGAACCCCTAGCCCCTTTATTTTCAAACTACGTCGCAAGTCCGAGCCACACCCGGACTTTTTCTACTATTTCGGGAATCGAATAATTCACTTTGACGAGGTAGTCGGTCGCGCCGAGGCGGCGCGCCTCATCAACGTCCCGACCCTCGGAAAGATTCGAGAGGATGACGACTTTCGTATTCCCCCGCGACGGGTCCTGGCGGATCTTTTGTAAAACCTCGAATCCGTGCATGTCGGGAAGCAAAAGGTCCAAGAGCACGATATCCGGAGCAGTCGCAAGAAAATTTTCAACGCCTTCTTTTCCGGTTTTTCCAATGGTGACGTTGAACCCCGCACGCGAAAGCTCCCCCGCAAGGAGCTCTGCCATGAAAACATCGTCCTCAACAAGAAGAACTTTTTTCCCTACACCATTTGCCATAAATGCATTTTATTATTATACCAATACTTTTGAGACATCACAAACAGCAGTTTCCCCAGAAGTTCTCTAGGGAACCATGGACGATGACGTTGCAACCCCCTCTTCTCCTCCGTCAAATGTTGGATTTCCCAAAGAGGGGAAAGAGGTTGTTCCCGCATCACTTTCTTGTGATCCGGGCTCTTGGCTAGAATCCGGTGACAAGTCGGGCAGAATTCCTCCGCGGAAAAGCGACTTCATGTCTCGAAATCCGCTTTTCAACTGCTCAAAAATGCTTCCGGGATTCTCAAGCTCTTTTTGTGAATCGGAAGTATCTTCTCCGGTGGGAGCAAAAACCCGCGACAGGGACGCAAAATGCGATGCCGTTACGGCGCTCCACGAAATAAAAATGAAAATCCCAGCAAAAAAAAGGACAACCCCGGCAAGAAAAAAGCGGGTCCTTTCCGGGAGAGCGCGCAGTGCCGAGATCACGCGACCAATACTATGCATACGGATTATGAAACTTTAAGCAGGACGACCCCGCCCCCTTTGTGTTCGGCTATGTCCTTTTTCTTTATCAAGAGCTTTTCCTGCGGCTCTGCTTTTGACGCGCCCATTTCCTTGAGAAACGCCTCAACGCCCTCGAGCGCGACCTTGAGCCCGGGAATTTTGTAGTGCATCGGGATCACGATTTTCGGCTCGATCTGCTTTACGATTTTTGCCGCCTCGGAGGCGTCGATCGTATATTTCCCGCCAACAGGAATCATTAAAATATCAATGTCACCCACTTCGTCAAGCGTCTCGGCTCGCATCTCGGGCTCGCCGAAATCCCCCATATGAAGAATGTTCACATCCTCGACTTCGATTCGGTATACCGTATTCACCCCGCGCTCGCGTCCTTGTACTGCGTCATGGAACGTTTCAATGCCGCGCACAGAAATGCCTTTTGTTTCGTACTCGCCCGCACCAGTAATTACGAATGGCTCCCCAGTGAGCGATTCGGCGTTTGCGTGGTCGTAGTGCGAGTGCGTAACCAAAATAACGTCCGCGCGAAACCGCGGAGGCGTAAG
>CAZVQM010000018.1:2663-9530 GCA_964629265.1 uncultured Candidatus Saccharibacteria bacterium
ACAAAACGTGTTCTTCACAATAGTGGGAGCGGGAGTCGGCCTTGCCGGCGCTCTGATTTCCCTCTTCATCCTGCGGGAATTTAAGAGTACCCGTGAGGCAAACCTCACCTATAATGTTGTGGAAATCCACATCCATGCAGATATCTGGACTTCACTCGTGCCGATCGGAGCGGCGCCGCTCATATGGACGGGAAAATACCTTTCGATTTCATGGATTGTCTATCTTGATCCACTTCTCACAACAGCGATAGCAATCTGGTTTATCGCAAAATCGCTTCCATACCTTCTGCCGCGCTGAACAAAGCACTATTGTTGAGACGTCTCAAAAATGATGCAGGGCAAACAAAACACCCTCCTTCTGGGAGAGTGTTTTTTCGTCTCCGGCATGAGTATGGTTATTTCCTTTCCGAGTCCGAGACGCATGAAGAGCACCGTCCCCGCCTGCCTCCAGCAGACAAAACACCAGATACGAGCGCGGTCCAGTACCACGTCTGATAATGAATTCCCCAAAATTCTCCCCCTTGCCAAAGCGCGAAAACGCCTGCGACAAACGCGAGAACCCCAAAGATCCAAAATCCTTTTCCTCCGGCCGGCGCCCAACAGCACCCCCAATGCATTTTATCGTGCGAACAATTATGGTCGGTCATATTGTATACGTTGATTGATTATAATGACGACCTTTGAAAATTGTTTTTGCCGGAGAGTCCGTCCCCGGAAAGAATCAGAAAAGGTTTCGTGTGCTAACCTCTGTGGGGCCCTTTTGTTTAAGGTAGAGGGATTTCTTTCGCTTATTGTACGGCGTTTGGGCGGGTGAGGAAAGTTGATAAATTCCCACCTGGCAAATATACATATTGGGATAGAGTGCCACCGCGAGGTTTGATTGGTTCGAAATCTCAAGCGTGAGCGTCCCTTCAAATCCGGGGTCAACGAATCCCGCGGTATGCACCAAGATCCCCATGCGCGCGAGCGAACTTTTCCCTTCCACCTTCATTGCAACTTCTGCGGAGAGTTTGACGTATTCCACCGTGCTTGCAAGGATAAAACTTCCGGGATGGATGATAAAGGGCGTGTCGTCCGTGAGCACGACCGAATCCATGAAGTCGTGCGGAAACGGCTTTTTCGTATCGATCAAACTAAACCTGTCGATCCGGAAAAATCTGAATGTCGGCGCAAGACGAAGATCAATCGACGCAGGCCCAATTTGATCCGGGTCAAGCGCAGGGGAAAATCCGACTTTTTTGTTTTTTATCGCTCGCTTGAGATCTCGATCAGAAAGCATAAAAACGTTTTTTATGAATAATTTTGAGTTCTCGAATACTACATCGGAATCAAATTATATAGTACACAGGCTTCACGATTTTGAGAAGGAATTCAACGCCCAAGCTCGCTCCCCATCCACTGTACGTATTTTTGGCTGACGTTGCCGATTTCTACAGAGCCGATGAATGGCAGAGTATCACTGTGCATTCCGTTCACTTCCTCTTCTATCTTTTTGAAATACCTCGGCAGTGTTTCAAGAACCAATAGACATCCTTTCGCTGTTTCAATTTTCCCGCTCTTCGGAGGCCAGAAATAGCGCGCGGCCGACCGGGGAAAAATGTCAAAGCACGAAGCGAATCTCTTGTGTAAAATATTTTTCCCGATTGCGTCTGCTTCCCTTACGGTATTGCAATTTACCAAAACCCAAAGAATTTTCATGGATTACCAGAGCGGCTTCGCCGCGATTAGGGAGCGGGACTCCCTCACAAAATTAGTGTACTAATTTTGTGCTTTGGCGGCAAATTCGTAATTGAGTTTTCCAAAGTGAATACCTTTGTATTTACAAAAAAGTTAAGAATTCTCTTTTGGGAAACCCGTTTTATAGATCGCTATCAGGGCTGGAATGCTAATGACTATCGAAAACAAAACTGTCCCAACCCCATGTTCAATAGCATTGGGTTTAAGAAAGTTAAGGAACTGAAGGTTTGTGGTATAAAAAATTATGTCAGCAATCCAAACTAACAATATTCCAATAAAAATGAATTTCCAAGTTTCTTTATTAAACCATTCTTTTTTATATGCAAAAGCAAAAGCGCCGATAGCAAGCAGTACGCCTTCTATCACTCCCTCCCACGATGCGAAATTCCAAGAACCAATTGAAGGGACAACAAATAAAGTCCCCACGATAATTAATAAAAGATATATTACTGTGTATATTTTCCAGAACATATTTTTTGAGTTATTTCTATTGAATCTATAATCAAAATTTTCTTTCCCTCAAAATTCAAAATATGGTTCGAGTCGATGTTCTGATGCTGGGGGCGGGAGTCGAACCCGCACGCTCTTGCGAGCAGGGGATTTTAAGTCCCCAATGTCTTCCAGTTTCATCACCCCAGCAAAATTTAGGGATAAGTAAGTCGTTCCGGCTTCCGCTATTTGAGCGCTATCACTCTTTTATAAGACGATCCACAAATTCTTCAAGAGGTGTCCGCCAATCATCCTCTAATTGAGAGTAGAGAAGTTTAGCTAACTTCTGTTGTTCGATCGACAACCTCTTTCGAGAAAGTTTCTTGAGTTTACCAAAAATCCTTTGATCTTGGGACTTATCTAGAATATATTTCGTTTTTGGTTTTGGGGTCTTCATTGAGGCCACGGCGGGATTTGCACCCGCGAATAGGAGTTTTGCAGACTCCCGTGTTAGCTGCTTCACCACGTGGCCGGACTATAATTCTCCTTTTCTCTTGAGCACAGCGATCCGTTTCTCAACCCGCTCGCGGTTGAATTCTTCCGCATCAATCTTAAACGCAATCCTCGGCACCGGACGGATTCGAATCTTTTTATTGACACTCTTCTGAATATGATAAATGGTTTTTTTGAGCGCGGCCAGCGCCCCGGCCGGATCCGCGCCGAGAATCGAAACATACGCGTTGGCGTAGTGCCCGTCAACCGAGGTATGCACGCGGGTTACAGTTACGATCGTTCTTCCGGGAAACTCAATATCGCGGTCAAGAATTTTTGCCAATTCCTCGCGCAGGAGATTCTCTATTTTTTCTCGCCTCAGCTCTGAAGGCATACGAGGGGCTATAATGTCTGCTTGGTAATCCGCTCTTCAAAGACCCCGAGAACGTCTCCTTCTTCGATGGCGCCGCGGAATTCAACGAGCACGCCGAACTCCTGCCCCGCCGCAACAGAAGACACGTCCGCCTTATTGTGCTGAACCTGAAGAATCGCTCCGCGGCCGATCACATCCTTCATCCGCACAATATCGCAAAATGCCCCCTTTTTTATTTCTCCCTCCGAGACGCGCCCGCCGGCGATCGTGCGCGCGCCGTCTTTTTTGAATACTTTTACGACTTTTGCTTTCCCGACATCCACCCTCTCGACAATGGAAGGAATAAAGGCCTCGATTTCTTTTTTTACGTCGTCGATGAGCTGGTAGATGATGTCGCCGGAAATGATTCGGATGTTCGATTTTTCAGCAACGAGGCGCGTCGAAGAATCGATCCCAACTCGAAACCCGATGATGGTGACGCGACCGGTCGCGAGCGCAAGCTTCACATCCGATTCGTTTATATCGCCGGTTTCGCTCCGCAAAATGTTTATTGCGACGGTTTCCGACTGGAATCGCTTCAGCATATCCTCCAGGGCCTCGCGCGACCCGGCAACGTCTGCTTTTATAACAACGTTAAACACCGGCGTCCCTCCCTCCTCTGCCGCGGTGTATTCACTTTTACTTTCGGAAGCCCTGAGTGCCTCGCGGTGCGCTTGGGCAGCTTCTTCCGCCTCTTTTCTCGTTGCGCGACCACTGAATTCCTCACCAACCGCCGGCATCTCCTTAAGCCCCGCAACAAGCACCGGAGAGGACGGTCCTGCCTCGCGAATCGTATGCCCGGCAAAATTTTCAAAAATCTTTACGCTCTCCGCGGAGCAGCCGATGACGATATAGTCGCCCGAACGGACTGTGCCGTCCTGGACAAGAAGTGTCGCGGTAATGCCGCGCTTTGGATCGCGGTGCGCCTCAATCACAATCCCTTCTGCCGGCTTTTTGGGGTCAGCGGAGAGATGCTCGAGATCAGACAAGAGAAGAATCATTTCAAGAAGACCGTCCATATTTTTTCCTGTTTTTGCGCTTACCTCAACAGAAGGAATCTGGCCTCCGTATGTCTCGACGAGCACGTCTTCGCCTGCGAGCTCTTGCTTCACTCGTTCGGGATTTGCTTCGGGCCTATCAATTTTATTAATTGCAACAACAAACGGAAGCTCGGCCTTCCGGATAATATCAAGCGCCTCTTTTGTCTGGGGCTTTATTCCTTCTTCCGCGGCAACAACCAAGACCGCGATATCCGCGACGCGCGCCCCGCGCGATCGGAGCTTTGAAAACGCTTCGTGGCCCGGAGTGTCAATGAACGTAATGCGCCGCTTGTCCCCGGTTTTTTCCGACTCGTGCTCGACAATGTATGCGCCGATATGCTGGGTAATGCCGCCGGATTCCTTTTCCGCAACTTTCGTTTTCCGGAACCAATCGAGAATCGTCGTCTTTCCATGGTCAATATGGCCCATCACTACCACAATAGGGGGACGTGCGGTGCCTTTTTCGCCTGTACTATTTTCAGTTTTCTTATTCATATTGCATCAGTAAAATTCGAAATCCGAATATCGAAATCCGAAACGGAAAAACGTGTTTTATATTTTGAATTTTTGATTTTAGTCATTACTTCGAATTTCGTGCTTCGAATTTCGTGCTTCGGTTGAGCGCTTCCTCGAGCACTTTTTTCTCTTCACCGGAAAGGGCGGCACGCGAAGCGCCGTTTTCAATCTGCTTTGCGTAGATCCGCACACCCTCGCGGGTATAAAACGAAGAAAGAATTACTCCGTTGTTTTCCCGGTCAAGAAGTGCCAACGCAAAACTATTGTCCCCGCCGGTATCCTGAAACGGATTAAATCTCAAAAATCCGACTTTCTGTACGCTCAATCTCGAGATCGCTTCCAAGGGCTCAATTCGCCTCTCAAACTCTTCGTTTTTTGCCTCAAGCCACGCGGTGCGCCGAACAACGTTCCGGCGAATATCGTCTTCGGTCTCGCCCGCGCCTCCGAAAAGCGTTTTTAATTTCTTTTCATGCCGAGACAAAACCACCACTCCCGCAATTGTGCCAAGAACAAAAACTCCGAAAACAATAAAAAGTTGTATTTGCAGAGAAATATCCATACCCAGTATATCAATCCCAGTAGTAGAACCCGCTGGTTCACTACGGGACTTCGCTTCGGCGATTATGATACGAAGCGGAGCGACCGTAGGGAGCGGAGTCCCGCACTAAGCTTTGCTTTAGTGCGGGGTTGTATTACTGGGCATATCTTCGAGTCGCGAACCCATCATAAAGAATAGCAGAAAACTCATATTTTTTCAATTTTTCACACACAAAAAAAGGACGGTAGGAAACTCCCCGCCGTCCATGGTTTGCGTTGACTTCAAACTTTACACCGCGCATCTAGTTCAATGTATCCAACGGCTGCATACGCGATTCAGAATTTGCTGAAAGAACGGCGATGCCTTAAGCGCAGCGATCGTATCAGAATCTATCTCATTGATGACAGTCGGGTTGAACGCGTTTCCGACAACCTTGAGATAGGCGTCTGCAAAGAGTGATGACTTCTCGGCAAGCTCCGTGAGAAACGAAACGTCGAAACGCTCCAGATCCCATCGACCACTTCCGTAGTCCATCTTCGCCTGGAACGCGAGGATAATACTGCGGTCAACAGCTCTTACAATCCCCAAAGCTCGATAGGGAGACCACATACCATCTACGAGCAGGCCATGTTTCGGATTGTTGTTCGAGTCAAAGGAAAAGATCTGAAACTCCATGGTCTTTCCCAAAAACGGAATGTGGATGGTCTCCGGGCGAGCACGAAGCTGATCATGCGCGCGCTTGATCGCCTCGCTTGAGGCCGAGAACTTCCCGAAGCCGCAGCCGAGTAGAAGTGCCATTTCGCATTGCTCCATTAATTGGAGAAGACCTCCGAGGAGCGTCCCTGCTGCGTCCTTCTCTACGGGGACACCGAAGAGCGATGAATAGCCAGTTGCATGGACCGGCACACTCACCGTGACAGTACCGACGGTAAGCTCCATTCCTTCAGCCATGGCTTTTGCGATTTTTGCAAGATCGCCCTTCAAAAGAACCATTTTCTCGGCCGGAAGATCGCCTTTGGTGCCAGCGAAGAACGAATCAACTCCGACATGAAAAGTCGGGACAACCGACCCTTTCGCTCCGTTCTCAAAATTCTTGATCACCGATTCTTGGAGCGTCTTCAACGGATTCGCCATTACTGCCTCCTTGGCCAAAAGATTCTAAACCAACAAAAGCGCCTTTCGGCGCTTTTGTCAAATCATTTTTATGTTTTGCTTGCGTGGACGATATTCGAGTCAATACTCTTCAGGGATGATTTCCGCCACACGATCCCAATTCCTCTCGAGATAGCTGATCAGCAAATGTTATTTCTCCCCTTTCGTTATAAAACACTTTATCGACACAGCGCCTGTGATGTAATCCGTTGCATTCGATAACGCGTTCAATACTCGAACAATCCTCGCGCGTCTCAAGCACTTCCCGTGCTATTGTTCGGTAGAGCGGTGGTCTTTCCGCGCCCTCACTGTTCTCTACTCTTTTTGGTGGCATTTCTGACATAAAGTGAGCGTATCATATAAAACCGTAAGAATTCAACGCGTTTCTCAAAAACAAAAATCGGGGTCAGCCGATCATTTCTCGCACACGATACCAATTCGGTGTCTGTTTGAAAATATCCGAACCGGAGCGGAAAGCATGCCCCGTAGTGTCCCGCCGTGGCGGGACTACTACTGGGAGACGATTTTCCGCCTTCGCCCATTGGGCTATG
>CAZVQM010000019.1:0-8284 GCA_964629265.1 uncultured Candidatus Saccharibacteria bacterium
AATGGAGCATCTATTAATTGAAAATTAACTTGGAAACCCCGTTTCCAAGTTGTGACGAAGTCCGCGTCTACAATAGAGCATTGAGCCCAGATGAGATTAAACGTTTATATAATATGGGCAGGTAGCAAAGCTACCCATAACGAATCACTACGAATTTTATGACGAATTCCTACGAATCACGAATAAAATAACATGAGCAAAGAACGAATTATCACAAATAAGAATTTATTGTATCCCGAGCTTAGTTACCAAATTCAGGGCGCTATTTACGCCGTGGCTAACAAATACGGTCAGGGCCTTAAAGAAGGTATTTATCAGAAAGCATTAGCAGAGGAATTTGAAAAACGTGGTCTTCAATTCGAAGAACAGAAACGTATCAAAATCTACTCGTTTGATACTGGCAAAGTTCTTGGCACTTACGTTCCTGATTTTGTTATTGAACATAAAGTGATACTGGAGTTAAAGTCAACCGATTTTTCTACCAAGCAGGACGTAACCCAACAGTAATCATATTTAAAAGCAAGCACCTACGAGATAGCATACCTCGTAAACTTCGGCACTAACCGCCTTTATATGAAAAGATCAATATATACAAACAACCGTAAACCATTTATTACAAACAAATAAAAGGAAATAAAGGAAGGTACAGGAGATTAAAGGATGTTAAGGAAAACGCTCCATCGGGCTACGTTCCCGTAAACGTCCTGTATCCTCCTTTGAAGGAGATTCGTGCCGGAGACCTAACCTACGAAATTTTTCTGGAAATCATCAACAAAACCGATTGGAACCTTCGACAGCTGGTTTCCTCGCTTGCCCCGTTAGAAGTCCGATGCGCAAGCGCATCGGCAGACGCCTTCGGCGTCTTACTTCTAACGGGGCTTGAGCGTAAACTCTCGGGCGAGCAAAAATTCTATAAAGTCGAGCAAGCCCGCATCCGTGAAAAATTTAAGAAGCGAAGATGATTTTTGAGTTGAAAATTTATGGAAATATGGCATAACAATCCACAGTTGATTAATAATAAAGGTCGGATATAATAGGAGAATATTTAAACATTTAAAAGTTTAACGTTTAATTACATACATTATGGATGATCAGACAATAATTACACAGGACGTCAAGGCAGAGGTACCGGGCGGAGTGATGAAAAATCTCGCCGCAATGCAGGGGAATCTTGACGCAGTCGCAAAGTATATCGTATACGCCATTGCCGCGTTTTTGCCGTTATGGTTCCTTCCGGCGCAAGTCGGGATCGAATTCGGGAGAGAGGCGACATTCGGCGTTCTTATCATTGCCGCGGGAATTCTCTGGCTTCTCGCGGTTCTTACGTCGGGTGAGATCCGATTTCAGCATTCTCTTCTCTTGTACGCGGGAGGAGCGCTTTTGCTCATCGGAGGATTGTCAACCGCGTTCTCGGTTACGTGGGCGACGTCTTTAATCTACAGCGACGCGATATCGGAGAAGGTCTCAACGCTTCTTCTCGGAGTTCTTCTCATGGTTCTCATCGGGGGAGTCCTCCGGTCAAAAGGGGATGCGATGGTATTTCTTCTGACGCTTGTTTTCGCGGGCGGCGCAGGCGCTTTATTCACGGCGTTCCAGCTTCTCTGGGGAAATTCCGTATGGGGTTGGTTTGCGGAATTTGCTGGTGACAGAAATTTCAACGTCATCGGAACGATGAATGGACTTTCGCTTTTTTATTCGGCACTCCTCGCAACATCGATCGGCATGATCGTTTCCTTGAAACTCGGCGAATGGAAGCGGTGGGTGCGCCTCGCCCTCTATGCATCAGCCGTACTCTTTGCGGTTGATATACTTCTCATTAATTATCGGTATTCCTGGATAGTGCTCTTGGGGGTTTCGATTGTCTTGTTCGGGCTTACGTTTCGGAATGTCGCGGTTTCGCGCCGCGCTTCGCAAAGCTCCGAGACGACTGCTAGAGCAGGCCTTGATTGGCGGTATCTCTTCGCAATCATTCTTCTTGTGGTTTCTATCTTCATGTATATGTTCCAGCCGACTGTTAAGCAGTTGAACTTTCCGGCTGAAGTTTCTCCGGCGTTCCGGACGACGTGGAAAATCGGGGGGTCGGTTCTTAGCGAGGGGCCGAAGCAATCTCTTTTGGGGTCTGGCCCCGGTACGTTCGGGCTTAACTGGATAAAGTATAAGGATCCGCAGGTAAACCAGACGATTTTCTGGGGAGTTCGCTTCAACCAGGGATTTTCGTGGGTTTCGACGCTTCTTTCGACCATCGGTATTCTTGGTACGGCCGCGATGCTTTTGTTCTTTGTGGGCTCGCTCTTTGTATTTGCCCGTGCGCTCACAAAAGAGCGGGGAGGAGCGGATGATTCTTTTCTGATGTTCGGCGTCGGGCCTCTCGCGGGACTTGTTGCGGTCGTTATTGCGGCGTTCGTGTATCCGGCGAATTTCTCGCTTATCCTTCTTTTGTTCCTTTTTGCCGGAATTCTTTCCTATGTGCTGTCGGAAAAACGCGAGACGGGAGACGGTACTTCGCGCGGCGGAGGAATCGTACAATTTCTTCTTGATTTTTCCGAGCGGCATGTGAAATTCGATTCGCAGTGGATGGTGTTCATATCGTCGCTTGTCGTTGTTTTTCTTTTGTCGCTCGGCATCGCCGGCGTCTATTTTGAGCTCAATCGCGTGCGCGCCGCAGTATCGGCCGCAGCGGGGGTTCTCGCGCTTAACGGAGGCGATACGGATGCGGCGGCGACAAAGCTCGAGGAAGCGCTTGCGTCAGAGCCGCGGAACGTGAATTACGCCAATGCTCTTGTGCAGGTACGGATCCAGCGCGTGGCGAGTTTAATTCAGCGCGCTTCGAACGGCGAGAATGTCCAGATTGAATTTCAGCAGGAAGTGAACCGCGCAAACGAGGTCATTCAAGGTGCGGTCAATTTCCTTCCCATGGAGCCGAATCTTTGGCGGACGCGCGGGGCTTTGTACGAACTTATTATTCCGTTCATTCCCGGCGCAGAAGGGTTGTCGTTTGAGTCGTATCGAAAAGCAATCGAGGTGAGTCCCGCAAACCCCGCGGCGTACGTTGATTTCGCCCGCGCCGGTCTCACGTTCGTGGATAATGTTCAGTTGAGAATTGGGTCTGTGCAAGGGGCGGATCGCGATCAGCTCATAAAAACACGGGAAGCTGTTCTCAATGAAGTGAAATCCGTTCTTGAGAAAGGAATACAGGTGAAATCGGATTTTGCCGCGGCGCATTTTCTTCTTTCGCAGGCCGCGATTCGCTTGGGCGATGTCGCGACCGCAATTCAGGCGACGGAAAACACAAAAGCAACCGCTCCGTTTGACATCGGTGTTGCGTTCCAGCTCGGACTCCTCTATTACCAGTCGGGGAACCTTGATGCGTCGCAAGGGGAATTCGAACGCGCGGTTTCGATCAGCAAGGACTATTCGAATGCGCGCTATTTCCTTGGACTTATCTATGATCGGAAAGGTCGGAAACCCGAGGCGATCGATCAGTTCGAGAAAATTGAGGCCTTGAATCCCGATAATCAGGAGGTGAAATTGATTCTTCAGAATCTTCGGGCAGGACGGGGAGCACTTGATCAAATCGTTCCGCCCGCGGCACCACCCGAGCAGAGGAAAGAGCCGCCCGTCGGGACACAGGGGAGATAGGCGGGACTGGCCGGGAAATGGGGGTCTTGGTGCGGGCGCAGCCATTAGTAGTAGTTTGTAGTGGGGTTCACCCCCGTTAGAAACTAGGATCGTGTTCATACACAGCGTATCTCCATAAGTTGGTTTGCATTCTGTCGAAGCCAATTATTCGCCGTATGTTTCTAACGGGGTGAATTTCTTGAATGGCGCAATTTATTCCATAAATGCCGCGGCTCTCTTGATCGGAGCCGCGGGTTTATTGTCCCGGTTTCTTGGCGTTCTCCGCGACCGTCTGCTTGCGTCAGAGTTCGGCGCGTCGAGGGATCTTGATATCTACTACGCGGCGTTTCAGATTCCCGATTTTCTCTACACCGTTTTTCTCCTGGGCGCTGCGTCAGCGGCGATCATCCCGGTCCTTCTTGAACTCAAAGCGCGGGACGAAGAGAGAGCGCGCCAATTCATGGCGCGCCTCATCATGGTTTTTTCTATCGGAAGCGTGGCGGTTTCCGTTGCCGCGTTTTTTTTGATGCCGTTTCTTGTCGGTGCTATCGCGCCGGGATTTTCCGCGGCAGACCGGGATCTTCTCATTACGCTTTCGCGGATTATGCTTGTGAGTCCCGTTCTTCTGGGGGTTTCGAACATTCTTTCCGCCGCGATTCAGTCGGCACGGATTTTCCTGATCTATGCCGTCACCGGGATCGTCTATAATCTCGGAATTATCATCGGGATTATTTTTCTTCTTCCGTCGTTTGGGCTCGCTGGCCTTGCGGCGGGCGTAATCTTAGGCGCGCTTTTGCATGTTTCGATTCAAATCGCGCCTTTTTATCGGCTCGGATTTCGGTTTCCGGGATTGGCAAATTTCTCGTCGTTTCGGTTGGCTCTGCTTCGCGACGACTCGTTTAGAAAATTGGCGGCGCTTTCCCTTCCGCGGATACTCGCGCTTTCTCTCCGGCAAATTACCTTTGTCGCGCTTGTTGCGATTGCCTCGACCCTTGTATCGGGTTCAATCGCGGTTTTACAATTTTCGTATAATCTCCAGTATATTCCGGTGGGTATTTTCGGTTTGAGCTTTGCGGTCGCCGCGTTTCCGCAGCTCACCGAATTGTGGATTTCTCGGGATGCGAGGAGGTGGGGGGAAACCGTGGCCGCGGCATCGAGAACGATTTTTTTCTGGGTCGCGCCCTTGTCGGTTCTTTTCTACGTTCTCCGCGCTCAGATCGTCCGTATTTTCCTGGGCGCCGGGAAATTCGATTGGACCGATACCATTCTTACCGCGGCGGTGTTCGGAGTATTTTCGGTCGCCATTGTTGCGGAGGCACTCATCCCGTTGTTCGTCCGGTCGTTCTACGCTCTTGAGAATACGAGGAAGCCCTTTATAATCGCTTTTTTCGCGGCGTGCATTTCGATTTTTTCCGCATTCGGGCTCGTCGCCCTTTTTGAGTATGGGCCGGCCGCGGTTGTTGATTTTTTGCGCCATTTCCTGAAAGTAGGAGATACGGAAGGCATCACGGTAATAGGCCTTTCTTGGGCTTTTGCGATTGGCGGCATTGTGCAGGTCACCTTCCTCTTTTTTGCATTGAGGAAAGAGGTTGCCGCGCGTTTCGGCGGGTGGTATCAGCTTCGCATGCCGTGGGATGAGTTTTTCCGGATATCGTGGGTTTCGCTTCTCGCGGGAGTTGTCGCGTTCGGAACGCTTCGGACGGTGAACCTCGCGGTTACCCTTGATACGTTCGCGGGGGTTTTTACGCAAGGGGCTCTTTCATTCCTTGCGGGTGCGGTTACCTACGCCGGAGTCCTCTATCTTTTTGGAAATAAGGAAGTTGAGGAGCTCGTGGGGACAATAAACCGTCGTCTTTTCCGGAGGGACGTGCTTCCGCGTGAATTTGACGACTCTTCCCGTGAGTAATGTCACTCACCAAGCGGTCGCGTTTTATTTGGAATTGATGTGAACCCCGTTAGAAGTCAGCCGTCGGAGACGACTGTTGGTCTGCACACTCATCAGACTTCTAACGGGGTGAAAAATACAAGAGATGCCACAAGGGATACGGAATTTTGTCATTATTGCGCATATTGATCACGGGAAATCCACTCTCGCGGACCGTTTTTTGGAGGCGACGGGAACAGTGGAAAAACGAAAGATGCGGGAACAGTTTTTGGATATGAATCCTCTTGAACGGGAACGGGGGATTACGATAAAGATGCAGCCGGTGAGAATGGTCTATCGACCAAAATTTCCAATTTCCAATTCTCAATTTCCAATCAATGAATCAATTTCCAATGAAAATTCAAATATTGAAAATTCATTGAAAATTGCAAAATTGAAAAATGAAAATTCAGATTCAGAATTTATTCTGAATCTGATCGATACTCCCGGGCATGTTGATTTTACGTATGAGGTGTCCCGCGCGCTTGCGGCGGTTGAGGGGGCGATCTTGCTTGTTGACGCAACGCAGGGAATACAGGCGCAAACCCTTGCGAATCTCGAGCTTGCGCGCCGCGAGCATCTTGAAATTATCCCGGTCGTGAACAAAATAGATCTCCCGTCGGCTATGATTCGAGAGACGGCCGGAGAACTCTCGCGCCTCCTCGGTGTTTCCGAGGAGCGTGTCCTTTTGGTGTCCGCAAAAGATGGAGCCGGGGTCGACGGCCTTCTCCGGACGGTCGTCCGGCGGGTTCCTTCTCCTTTTGAGATGATGGAATTCCGGAATATTGAGTCGTCTGACGGGGCGCTCCGTGCGCTTGTCTTTGATTCCATCTATGATGCGTACCAGGGAGTCATCGCATTCGTAAGAATTTTTTCCGGTAGCGTGCGGCGCGGAGAGCGGCTTACATTTCTTGCGGCCGGCGGAAGCGCGGAAGCGCTTGAGGTCGGCATTTTTTCTCCCGAGCGCAGGGAAGTTGAAACGCTCTCGTCGGGGGAGATCGGATATATCGCGACCGGCATCAAGGAGCCCGCAAAAGTCAGGGTCGGTGACACGATATCGAAAAACGCCGATATATCGAAACATCGGGTGGAGCCGATGCCCGGGTATAAGGAGCCGACGCCGGTCGTGTTCTCTTCCCTGTATCCGGAAAATCAGGATGACTATGAGACGCTGCGGGATTCGCTTACGAAACTCAAATTAAACGATTCATCGCTGTTTTTCGAACCGGAAAAATCCGAAGCGCTCGGCCGCGGATTCCGCGCGGGATTTTTGGGAATGCTTCATATGGAGATTGTTTCCGAGCGCATCAGCCGCGAGTATGGCCTCGCGCTCGTACTCTCAAATCCGTCGGTTGCATTTCGGGTGGCACGGCGGAGCCATGCGGGCGGTAGTGCGGAAATGGTTTACTCGGCGATCAAAATGCCCGATTCGCACGAGATCGAATCAATCGAAGAGCCGTGGATCACGGGCGAGATTATTACGCCGTCCGGATATGTTGGTGCCTTGACAACGCTCTTAAACGACCGCGAAGCGACTATCGTAAAAACATCAAATCTTCTCGGCGATCGGCTCGTGGTTGCGTTTGACGCTCCCCTCCGGGAAATAATCATAGATTTTTACGACACATTAAAAAGTATTTCGCATGGGTTTGCGTCTATGGCGTATGAAATCGGGGTATACCGCAAGGCGGATTTGGTCCGTCTTGATATTCTGGTTGCCGGGGAGCGAAAAGGCATACTCTCCGAAATCGTGCCGCGCAAAAATTGTGAATATATCGCCCGCGCGCGCGTATCGGCCCTGAAAGACATACTCCCCAAAGCGCTTTTTCCGATTGCGCTTCAGGCGGCGATCGACGGCCGGATTATTGCGCGCGAAACCATTCCCGCTCTCCGAAAGGACGTCACCGGATACCTCTACGGAGGTGATAGGACGAGAAAGATGAAACTTTGGCAAAAGCAGAAAAAAGGAAAAAAGAAACTGAAAGACCGGGGCTCGGTTGATATCGCTCCCGAGACGTTTCTTAAAATCCTCAAAAAGAGAAAGTAACTCCCGTCCTCGGCGAGTCGGATATTTTAAGAGCGCAGGATTCAAACTAGAATCAATTGAGCGGAGTGAATTTGGGCAATACTCAAGACGTGAGGAGCGATGCGTACCCGAAAGGTACGTGAGCGACGAGCAACGCAGAATCTTGCCCAAATTCACCCGCCTCGAGAGGAAGCTAAAAAATGGCCGATTTCTTCGTTACTCCTCCTCAATGTACCGTTCAGGTACACTTTCGTCGTCGTGCCTCGAAATCGTCTCATTTTTTAGCTTCTCAAGCTGATTCTAGTTCGAATCCTGTACTCCCTATGCTATAGTGAAGATGAGACGAAAACCTTCCTAGAGAAAAAGCGGGAAGAGGAGGTAGGCGATCATCGAGAGTACGGCAAAAATCGATATGGCGCCCCAGATTGCGTGTATGACTTTCTTTTTTCCAAACATAGGAGTGATTACAGCGGGGTTTTATACTGATTCCACTATAATGAATAGGCACTCGCCTGTCAAAAAGTTTCTTCGCGTCGGCATTCTGTTCGCCGCATTTTCTCTTTTTGCCTGGGGCGGGTATAATAAGGCGTATCAGGCATTTACCACTTTTCGTGAAAAGAGGGCACGGGATGAGAGGCTTTTAATCCTTGAGGAGCGCTCGAATGCGCTCGGCGAGGAACTTCAGAAATTTGACAATACGGCGGCGATAGAGCGTG
>CAZVQM010000020.1:0-1720 GCA_964629265.1 uncultured Candidatus Saccharibacteria bacterium
GCGGAACCCGCCTGGTACCATCGGACTTGTTCAAGCATAACCGGCTCTGCGGATCCTACGCTCCATTTTCCGGATGAAGAAAGGAAGTTTTTTGTCCCAACCTCAAGGGAAGATCTTGCGGCTCCCGGATCAAGCGGGCCACGGGTTGGCGACGCCAATGATCCAATCGAAAGCGTAGAGTTTACTGTCATGGAGTTCCCGGCAATCGGGAATGATCCGTTGACAGCTGAAGTCCCCGCGTCAACCGCGACAACAGCCATGCGGCCGACCTGGCCAGTCTCCTGGCTCAAATCAGAATCCATGTTTGCCGCAATCGTCATTGTGCGCGATGTTCCGGCTTTCACGACAAATTTCTCCGTGAGTGCTGCGCGGTGCGAAGCGTTCAGGGTCTTTTGAAGACCAAGCTGAACTCCATTTTCATCAAGAATGATGACCGAGGAGATCGCCGAGTCATCCATAAGCCCTTGGCGCTCAACCGTAACTGAATTTACGGTTACATCACCGTCAGCGCTTGCGGTAAATACCGCTTTCGCGAACGCGACGCGCGCCGCTGACTGCGGAGCAAGCGTTGCCGCCGGCTGATTAGGATCTGCTGTTACCGTAAGACCGGATCCTACTGGAGTCGGTCCCGGAGGAGGCGGCGTTACTGGGCCGCTTGCCATAAGCGCATCATACTTTGCGCGTGATTTTGCGCCAAAGTATCCTGCTGTCGGGCTTACGCCGTTTGCGGCTTGCCATGCGCCAACCGCAGCTTTTGTCAACGAACCGAAGTACGTTGTTTCGCTGCCCGGTGAGCCGGCGCCGCTTGATGCGACTTTATTGCCTGCGCTGTTCAAATATTGCTGTAAGCATTTTACATCATCTCCGGTGACACCCGTAGTGAGGTCACGCGTAAATGAGCATTTTCCTGCAGGGCTCGGAGCCGGAACAGGAGTACCTCCCGTGAGGGATGCTTGGACATTTGCAATCGTTGTAGCGTCTGCGCCGAATGACTGCAGAAGCATAATGATTGAATTGACCTGGTCTTGGGTGAGTGCGCCTTGCGCCACAACCGGCACAAATGCGGTCACTCCCGAAAGTGCGACCACGGTTGCGATCGTAGCGAATTTCGCTTTGAGGCCTCCGTAGCCGTTATAAAATTTACTCATAATATTATTATCTTTTTTAACTCGAAACTTTCCTCCCGCCTCCTTTGTTATATGTAGTAGGCAAGAAGGCAAGGAGAGTTCCGTAATTCGGAACGCTCTTTTTTTATCCGTCGACAACGGATAATTCGTGAACGCCCCTTTCTCTCGTTAACGGATCGTACAATAAATTTCTCTAGGAGAATCGTCTTATCACCCCTCCTTTTTTCGTTTCCGCCAAATCCATGTTATATCGACCATGAACCCGGACAGCCGCGAAAAAAATGAAGAGAATCGACCGGACTTTTTCTCCATCTTAATTTTAAGTTTGTGTTGTCTTTTCTCTCAATTGTCAAAGTACTCTCCGGCCAGCAGTATCATTCCAAAAACAGAATATCGGGAACTTCCATTCCACTTTCTGGTTTAACCACCATTTATGGTACTAAACCAGAAGATGAATTGCAAATCCACAACTGTGTATATCTCACGCAACGAAAAAACGGCTTATCTAAAGCAATTTTTTGTTAGTATAATCATGCTTATAATCTATTATAAATATGCCGTTTCTTCGTAGCAATAGCACTTTTCCACACCCG
>CAZVQM010000020.1:1820-8266 GCA_964629265.1 uncultured Candidatus Saccharibacteria bacterium
CCCAACCGCGCCTTTTTATCGGCTTTTTTCATGTGACCGATTATTGCTTTTTGCCGCTCGCTGACTCCTTCTGGCTTCGCGACATGTCCGATATGTCCTTTATCATCCCTCTCCGTGGGTGATTGCGCTGTCTTTGTGCGATTCACATTAGAAGCGCCATCTCTTGCGGGGCGAGATGCCTCCGTTTTTTCTTTCATGGCGTCCGATCGATTCAGAACAGACCCAGAAAAATTTGATACGTTCGCTCCATCAACGATGGGATCAACACTAGATTTAACGCCTCCGGAGACCTTTCTGTGACTCGCATGATTCGTATCCTGCGTTGCCTCGTTATCTTTCCTATGAGACATTCCAACATCTCCTGGAAATGGAGTATTTTTGATGTCCGATAAACCCCCCCACCTTTCCGGCGGAGTATTCGGGGAAAGGTGGGGGGGTAAACGGGATTCATTCTTGAAAAATTGCCCTAAAAACTCGTACTCCCGATAAAGAACAGAGAGGTTGACGGGTTTCACAAGGCGCATGGTTCGCGCAATATCAAGGTAACCTTTTATGGACTCGATTCTCGCAAAAATCAGGAGTGCCTCGCTTTCGTCCCCTTTTCCATGGCCGTACTCGGTAATGCGGCTAAAAATCTCGTTTGCCTTTTCCCGAAGAGAGCGGCGCAAAGTATCGTTTTTCGGAAAAAAATCAGTTACCCGATAGAGTGCCAAGGTAAGCTCGAAAACCTCTTTTTGAAATTCCTGCGGAAGTTGAAACGCCATGTCCTTTAGTGTAGGGAGCGGGAAATAGTGTGTCAACGCCAGAACCAAACGCCAACGTTGACACAATACCTAGAGACGATAGGATAATTACATGACAAAAACTATTGGGAAATATCTTCTTGCAATCGGCGCGGTTGCCGCGGTCGGCTTTGGGGTACTTTTCTTTATCCAATATCTTCGCAATGCCGAGGATCCGGAAAAGCAGGCGCAGAAATATATGGAGGCATTGGAAAAAGCGTACCGGGAAGATCAATACGGCGGGAACACTCCGGAGGAAACTCTCCAGCTTTTTATTGACGCCCTGAAAAAAGGCGACACCGACCTCGCGGCGAAATATTTTATTATTGATGAACAGGAAAAATGGAAAGAGAAGTTAAAAAATCTTGCTAATCAGTCAAAGTTAAATGCTGTAATTGAAGATATTGAAAAGGCCGTTTTAGAGAAAGACGAAGATGGCATAGTGGTTTTCGGTTACGATAAATATTTTGAGGGCGGTAAAACAACTATCCAAGATAAAAATTTTGAGGTTCCAGCAGGTATTTCGCATCAAAATATTAGACTCGGCAGAGGCCCCAATAACAAATGGAAAATCATAGATTTGTAAAATATTTTACAATCTTACTAGGAGGGATGCTGTTTTTTAGCATCCCTTTATTTTTATTGGCGTATAGCGATGAAACAACGCATCCAGCACTTACCGATGAAATCGTTGATCATTTTAATCGTTTCTATCCTGAGCGTGCTTTATCCGCATCTCAAAAAGAGCTGATGAAACTTGGGAGTAGAGAAGAAGATGAAGAAACGCGGTGGCTCCAGCATTTTTATGACCCAATTTATAACCGCGGCCTTATGACTCTTGGAAAAGAATGGGAGAACGCAAAAAGCTGGTCGCAAAACACATTAGCGCAGGCATCAGAGGATGGTATTTGGAAAGATAGTACATACGGCTCAATTTTTTCTTTATTTTCTTCGGACTCAGATTTTTCGTGGGAGCGCGCGATTTACGAGTACGCGTGGGGAGACAAGAATCGCGCCATACTTGCACTAGGACACGTTTTGCACCTACTGGAAGATGCGTCAGTGCCTGACCATACAAGAAACGACCCGCATCCGCATATTACAGAGTTATTTTCTATCTCAAATGCAAGTCCATATGAGGTGTGGACAAAAAAATTTACGCCGGACAATTTAGCTTTACGTATCAATGAATCGCCTATTACTTTAGGAAGCTTGAATGGTTATTTTGATAGTATGGCAGGGTATTCAAATAGGAATTTTTTTAGCAAGGATACTGTTTTAGCGAATGACTATGCTTTACCACAGATTGAAGGAATAATTTATGAGAATAGCCAGTTTTTCGCATATACCTTTGACGAAAAGAGTCAAAAATATAAACTGGTAAAAATGGTTGTGGACTTTTCTGACTCGACGAAGCTGATCCCTTTTTTTGATAATAATGACTCTGTCCTCACCGACTACTGGTCGCGGCTTTCGAAACAAGCGGTTTTGCATGGCGCTGGAGCGGTGAAACTCTTTTTTGATGAAGTGGAAAAAGAAAGAGCGACTAAAACGCTTTACAATAAAAACCGGTCGTGGCTTACAAAAACCACTGAAAAAGTCGTTGACGGAGTAAAAAGTGTCTTTGGATCGGTTTCTTCTGGAGTGATTGGCGCATACGGTGGCCTCGCGGGAATATTTTTCGGCGGAGAAGACAGCGCAATGCCGCAAGAGCCGGATACCCGAAATACCGAGCCGCAAGAATCAACAATAACACCTCCGCCGCCCGCGCAAACGTCCGCACCTTCCCCTTCAGCAAGAATCGATACCGGCACTACCTCATCGAATAATAAGCCAAGGGCCAGCGTTATCCCGATTGCTTCTCCCCCGCCCTCGCAAACTACGTCTCCATTTCTTCCGATTGCGGGAGTGGGCGGAGCGCCGCCAAAAGAAAAATCTCCGTCTGGTGAAACAGCAATCGCCCTTGCGCCTCAAATCGTAGAAGCCGGAACAACAACCGCATCAACGACCGCAACGACCACTGTCCCGTCTGTCGAACCGCCGACTATTCTTGAACCGGGCGCAGGCACGTCAACATTCGCCACCACAACACTCATCTTCCTCGGCGCCGCAGAACCGAACCGAATCATCCGGGAAATCATAACAAACGCATCAACCACGTCTGATACTGACGGCGCGTGGATGCTCGCGCTCTTTTCCCTGCCGGAGGGAACTACGACTCTCACTTTTTTCGCCGAGGACTTCGCCGGGAATATTTCAAGCGGAACGCCTCGCATTATTTTCATATATCTGCCAGAAGCGACCTCAAGTCCTCCGGACGATACTCCCCCTCCCGCGCTCGTAGGCCCCATACCTGGCCCGCTTGTCGGGGACATTGCGGAAATTCCGATGCTCTATTCTCCAAAATCACTTGTTATTACAAATGACGGCGCCAAAGCCCTTATCGCAGACGGAAATCGCATATCAGAGCTTGAACTCGCAAGCGGCCGCGTTCGGATTGTTGCTCGCGGGCTTGAAAACCCGACTCGGATGGCAATTGAGGCAAGCGGCGAGACCGCGCTTCTGCTTGAAGCCGGAAAACCCGAATTCCCCGGCGACCCGATAGGACGCATCCTCCGCGTGAATATTCTGACAGGAGAAAAAACCATACTCGCAACCGGATTTATAAACCCGCGCGGAATCGCAATAGAGCGGGAAGGAGAAACCGCTCTTGTCCGGACTGACAGCGGGATCTACCGGTTAGACCTTTTAACGGGAAGCACAACTTTGTTTGCATACACAAACATAAACGGTGACATCGCGGTTGGGCCGGGAGCGACGCAGGCGTTCTTTCTAACAGAAGAAATATTCCAAGGACTCGGAGTAATCAAAAAAATCGATCTTGCTACAGACGAAGTCACTACAATTGCCGGACCCCTCGAAGGATCGATCCGCGGAGACGCGATTGAACTCTCTCCGGACGGAACATTCGCGCTTGTCATTGTCTCGGCCGGGGACTCCGGCATTAAAAAAATTGACCTCGCAACAGGCGAAGAAAGCTATCTCTTTTCTACCGGGCCTGCTCCTTTCGGATCATATTCCATAACCGATATCGCGCTTAGTCCGGATGCGAGCGAGGTATTTTTTTGGTGGACATCGCCGAATGAAGGACTAATGCTCAGCAGTATCAATCTCACGAATCGTGAATTCAAGACAATCGCGCGGGCGCGAGCGCCGCGAGCGATTGCGATTACTCAAAACGGAAGTTCGATCATTACCGCGAGCCCGACGTATTTCGGCTGGTATTTCGATGAAGTAGAACTCGAAAATGGAATCGGCACGCGGCTCGCCGGATTTGCTGAAAACGCAATTTCATTCGCTCTCTTTCCAAGCGACACCGAGATCGTAACAACAAATGTAAGCTACGATTTTATATCTTCTATAAAGCGCATTAATCTCACAACCGGCCTAATCTCAACGATTGCAACCAACCTCCCGTCCCAAGCAATATACATTGCCATTGAACCAAACGGCGAGACAGCGCTTGTATCAACAATAGGAATGCTCCTTCGAGTTAATCTCACAACCGGCGAAACAACTGTTATCTCGGACAGTATTGACGGCGCGGGGCCGATCGCCATCGACAGCACAGGAGCGAACGCATTTCTTGCAAGTTCAAACGGCATCACTACTTCTCTTCTCCGCGTTGACCTCGCGTCAGGCACAACCACCCGTATCGCGGATATGGACGCCGTAGGAGTATTGGCTGGAATCGGATTGGATCCCGACGGAGAAAACGCCGTTGTCGGGTCCGCTGGTGCGCTCGTACGGGTTAATCTTCTAACCGGAGAAACAACGCCGATACTTTCCATGCTTTGCGAAGAAGCGAGCATACGGAACATGGCGCTCGAAAGCACGGGAGAAACAGCCCTTGTCACGCATGATACGTGTGGATTGGTCCGCGTTCGGGTGAAATAAAAAAGCTCATCAATATATGTTTGAAACACGCTCGACCGCTCCAGCGGCGGCCTCACTAAGGGTCGAATGAAGTGTCGAGCAGAGCTCGAACCAAGCCACCTCATTCTCCCATTGTTTCAAACGCATATTGGATTCGCTGGGGCATGGAACTGAAAGATTAATCTCCATTGTCGAGAAAACATATTGGTTCGCTGGAATATGAAAAAAATAAATATAATGACCTCATGAAGCGGGCAAAAGAAAAAGAACGGATAAGGAAAATTTCGCAACTGCTCGCGAAAGCATACCCCGGCGCGAAAATCGCGCTTCGGTATAAAACGAATTGGGAGCTTTTGGTCGCGGTGATTCTTTCGGCACAGTGCACCGACAAAAAAGTGAACGAGGTGACCGCGCGGCTTTTTAAAAAATACCGGACGCTTGAGGATTACGTCCGCGCAAAACCAAAAGAATTCGAGCGAGACATTCATGCAACGGGATTTTTTCGCGCAAAGACAAAAGCAATCCTCACGACTGCAAAAATACTCAAAGAGAAATTCAACGGGCGCGTGCCAAAGACCATGCAGGAAATGCTTACGCTTCGGGGTGTTGCACGAAAAACCGCAAACGTCGTCTTGGGAAACGCGTACGGAGTTATCGAGGGAATCGCGGTTGATACGCATGTGCGCCGCCTCTCAAACCGCCTCGGGCTCTCGGAGCATTCCGACCCGGTAAAAATCGAACAAGACCTCATGAAACTGTTTCCCAGAAAGGAATGGCCCTCACTCACCTATCGCTTGATTGACCACGGCCGCAGCGTTTGTTCGGCAAAAGACCCAAGATGCGATCTTTGTCCCCTTTCTGATATATGCCCATCCGCATTTTCATTCCCTCGGTTTAAAAAATAACAATCTGACTATTCGCTTATTCGTACGAATAAGCGAATAGAAAAATGCGAACGGGATGCCTGCCGTATCTTCTTCGTGCATATCTTTCCAAAGAATAAAAAAAATAATACTATACTCATATGGCGGAACAAAACGACGATATTTTGAATACGTGGCGCGATCTCGGAGAAAAAATCGATAAGATGAAAACCGGGATCGAAGAGCTCAAGCGCGAGCGACGGAGCGTTGTGGTCACATTCATCGAGCAAAAGAAAAACCTCTTGGAACAGGCGGCTATGGTCATCGAAGAGCGGCCGGGAAGCCCGAAGGCAATCACGGCGCTAAAACTTCCCCAGCCGTGGGACAACTATTATTATTCTGACGGCCTGTTTTATACCCGCACCCTCATAGGAAACGCGAGCTCAGGCGACCGTCCGCTTCTTCGCCAAATCGGAGAAGGAGAAACCGACGTGCTTTTGGGCGGATCAAATCTCATCGAAATACTTGCGGCTATCCGCGGATAGCGTGCTGTGGAAAACCCGCGCTTGCCGAGAAAAATCAACGCGAGCATAATGGCCTGGCGGAGAAGAGCGGAAACAATCCGACTCTTCGAGCACAAGCTCAACGCTTTACGCGTAACAACCTCGGAATCTCCTCCTTTCCCCGCAAAAGTTCGTTCTTTCACACGCTCTCTCTGACGTTCTCAACGTCAATAACGCGCATCAAGCGCGTTCAACTTTACAGCCGTATCCCCTTGGATCCGGCTGTTCTCTTTTTATAGGGGATTTTGCGAGAAACAAAAGAAGAGCTCGCTAATATGCTTTCTCGACACGTGAATTTTTTC
>CAZVQM010000021.1:0-5678 GCA_964629265.1 uncultured Candidatus Saccharibacteria bacterium
TGGTGTTCGGACTTTCCTCCCCCAGCACGATGCTTAAACATTTACATATTTAAACACGGGTGAGGGCGGCCATACATGAAAAGAACGATTCCTAGTATACTCCTTTCTTAAAAAAAATCAACCTCTTCGATGCCGCGAACCAAAACCCGCGATATACTCCGGGTTGATACTGAACGAATTTCTCCTACGAAAAAAGTTGCGTTTGCTCTTTATCGAGCGCTTCGTTTACGAGCCGATCGGCGTCCCGATTTTTCTCACGCGGTATGTGAGTGAATATGGCCTCGTGAAAATCAAGCCGAGAATTCCAAATCTTTATAAAAAGCGGGAAGAGCCGTTCTTCTTCTATCTTGTATTCTCCTCCGAGTTGCCGCGCGACCAATTCGCTGTCCATATTCACCACAACTGAGAGCAAACGCGCTCTCGCTCCTCCGAAAAGCGCCTTCACGCGCCCGAGCGCAAACGCTACGGCTTCATATTCCGCTTCGTTATTCGTCTTCTGGCCGATCGCCTTGGCGTACGATTTTACTAAATGACCGTCAGAATCCCGAATAACAACGCCGATTGCCGCAGATCCCGGATTCCCGCGTGAACCGCCGTCGGTATAAACAATCAATTTTTTTATGTCCTTTTTATTTATAACCATATATCGATACATTCTATCGGACATATCCCGCTTGGCGCAGCCAATAGTCGTTCTCCCATTCCCAGAGAATTTTCGCGGCAAGAAACGCACGAATATCCCGATGAACATTATTGGGGAATTCGCGAAGTTCGACATCCCCGACAACTCCGCCCCATTCGTGTCCGTTTCCGGAAGCACAAAGCGCTCCGCCCGACCCGTTCTCGCGAACCTTCATGCGTCCGCCCTTGGTCCGCTTTGTTGCGCCGCACTGGCGGCAGACCTCATGCTGATTTATTCTGAGAATCCAGCGCGTCTCAACCGCAAACGAACATCCGAGGGCTTTTCTCACGCCAAGCTCCTGGAACGCCGACACGTAGGCCGCGGTCTGAAGATTGAATTCCGGATAAAAACCGTTTGACGTTTTAATGTCGAGCACGCCCACCTTCCCCCGTATCATCGCGAGCGCATCGATCGTTCCCGCGTAGCGGTAGCGCTCCGACCACATGCGCCGCTCAACAAACTCCGGAAATACGATAATCGAATGTTTTTTTGCAAACGCTTCCAGTGCGTCCATCGCGGGACGAATCTCGTCGGGAATGAGAACCGCCTCGCCCGCAAGTATTTTTTCCGCGGTCTCGTGGACGCGCGATCCCTCCTCGGCTGACTTTACCTTTATGGTTTCGGCGGATGCGTAGTCCCCCACTTCGCGAAAAAAATGATCAAGCCCCGGCTTTGCCTTTATCTCGAGAATTCTCGTGACGCGCGGAAACCACGCGCCCTGTATCTCGTAGCCGTTTTCCTCCTGAAAATGATGAACGCCGGTATACCGCATATGACTTGAAAGAAATTACGATTTGAGAGCTGAAATACCCGGGAGTTTCTTTCCCATTAAAAACTCAAGCATCGCCCCGCCTCCAGTTGATACGTGCGAAAATGCTTTCACAAGCCCCGAGCGGTTGATAACGCCGACTGTCTCGCCCCCACCAACGATGCGAAACGACTTGAGACGCGAAAGCGCCAAAGCAAACTCCCTTGTTCCACCTTCAAAACGACGCTCGTCCGTGTATCCGAGAGGCCCGTTCCATAAGATTGTCCGGGCTCGTTTCGCTTCCCGATAAAACATTTCAAGCGACCGGGGGCCAATATCACCGATGAAATCCTGAGATTGAATGGCGTTCGTGTCGCGTACGCGCGCGGCGGAGGACGCAATCGCGCGGTAGCGAACCACTCGCGCGTCAACCGGATAAAGAATTTTCGGATTTGAAAAAAGCGCCTTGGGAAGAATGTGCGTTTTATCGCGCTCGGCGGTCGAGCGGCCAATCTCCATCCCACGCAAGAAAAAAACGGTATTTGCCATTGCGCCCGCGATGATAATGCGATCGGCGCGATCGAGAAAACGGCGAATAAGAGGCAGTTTTGTCGAAACCTTTGCTCCTCCGAGGACAACGAGAAACGGCCGACGCGGATTTTTGAGCGCTCTCCCGAGAAACCGAACCTCCTCGGAGAACCGAATACCGACATACGAAGGAATAAGCCGGGCAAGCCGAACAATTGAGGCATGCGTCCGATGCGAGTCAGAGAACGCCTCGTTCACATATATATCTCCCCAACGCGAAAGTGCTTTTGCAAACGCCGGACTGTCTCTCTCTTCCCCTTTCCAAAACCGCAGATTTTCGAAAAAAAGAATATCGCGGGCATTGTTAAAATCGCGGTATGCTCGGACGCTCGTGGGATTTGAAATAAAAATAACCCGTCGTCCGAGAATATGCTTGAGATGTCGCTCGAGCGGACGGAGTGAGAGAGTGCTCACGCGGCGCCCCTCGGGGCGCCCGAGATGCGCAAGAATACGAATGCGACATCCTTTTTCCAAAAGAAACTGTATTGTCGCGAGGGATTGGCGCATCCGAAAGTCGTCGAGCACTCTTCCATTTTTCACGACAACATTAAAATCAACGCGCAAAAGGACGCGTGTATTTTTTTTGAGATGGGCGTGGAGTACGTCGCGAAGTTTCATGGTGGTCGATAGAGCGTCAACGGGATGCCGCGATCCGTATAATGCGGGTGAGTTTTTGCCGATCAAGACCCGCGCCGCCTACAAGCGCGCCGTCCATTTCGCCGTCTTGTAAAAATCCTTTGATGTTTGCCGGAGAAACCGATCCGCCGTACAGGATGGGGACGCGCTCGGCTTTTTTCCTCCCGACCATATCGCTGAGAACGCGCCTGATGTACATTTTCGCCCGAAACGCGCTTTCCGGATCATCGGGGCGCGCACCCGGCATGGTCGAGATCGCCCACACGGGCTCATACGCAATGAGAATTTTTGGAACTACTCCGGACGAAAGTCCTCCGATGGCCGTGCGGATCTGATCGCCCACAATCGCGGGAATATCCCGACCGTGGCGTTCCCGCTCCCCCACACAGAGAATCGGCGCAATACCGCGCCCGAGAACCGCCGCAACTTTCTTTTTAATTATCTCATCAGTTTCGCCTTGGTGAATGCGCCGTTCAGAATGACCAAGAATGCAATAGCGAACGCCAATTGCTTTGAGCTCTTCGGGCGATACCTCTCCCGTATATGGCCCTTTATCCCAAAATGAATCCTGGGCTCCCAAAAACGCGCGTTTCATTTTTCTCCCGACACAATGGAGAAACGGATAAGGCGGCGCTATAACAGCGCGAACTCCGCGGCTACGGGCAAGAGCGCGCTCGACCGCACCCGCTAGCACGAGCGCGTCGGAAATACTCTGCGGATTCGATTTCCAATTGAAAACAAGAATAGGCGCATTCATACTTTTTAGGTTATCTGACTTTAACCTTGCGTAAAAATTCCGCCGCGCGTTCCGGGCTGATCACCGATATTTCGATGCCGGTCCCGATCTCAAATCCCGCCCAGATCGCGGTCTTTGGAATTATCTCAAAATGCCAATGGTAGTGATCGGTGTCTTTTACGTTTCGCACGGGCGCGGTATGAAGGAAAAAATTATAGTCGGGATCATTGAGCCCACGAAAAAGCTTTGCGAGGGCAATCCGAAATGCATCGGCGAGGAGAATGCGATCGCGCGCCGATATCTCTTCAAAATGCGCACTATGAAATTTCGGAAATACGCGCGTCTCAAATGCGGTCTTTGACGCAAACGGCGCGATGACCACGAACCGTTCATTTTCGTATATGAGCCGCTTCTTAACCTTGCGTTCATAGCGAAGAATCGTGCAGTGAACACACGCACGATTGACGCGATAAAAACGCCGAGAGCCGTCGACGCTCCGCCGTATATCAGGCGGCACAACAGGAATCGCGATTATCTGGGAATGCGGATGCGTAATCGTGGCGCCTGACATACGCCCGTTATTGTGGAAAATCGAAACGTATTCGACGCATCGGTCGTCCTTGAGCGCGAGGTAGCGCTCCTGAAAAGCGTGGATCAAGAATTCCGTCTCTTCCTTGCTCATCATTCCGATTGAACGCGCGTGGTCGCGCGTAATCACAACCTCATGAAATCCAACGCCGCCCGTCCACTGATACGGCCCTTCTTTATAAAACACCGCGCATACCCCTTTCCCGAAGGCGGGATATTTATTCGGAATCACCTGGATCCACCAATCTCCGTCGTCTTTTTTTTTATCTTTAGAGTATACCAAAACCCGATTCGCAATCAGTTTCTCAAACGGACAGGACGCAACTGGATCTCGGACTCGAGCACGTTTTTGCTTCAGAAAATCGTGCGGCCGCTTTGCGCGGCCCGTCGCAATCACAACCCATTCCCCGGACACCATGTCCTGACGAAGCTCGGAAATCGTTTTTTCCTCCCGCGAAGAAATGTTTTTTTTCATATCATAAAAAACTTTCTAAAAAATCTTATTCTCCTGCAATTCCCTGATTTCGCGGGGAAACGGACTCTTCGGGCAGTTTCTTACCGATACCTTCCCCGGACATCATTCCACACAATCTGAAGAAGTTCCATAAATGTACTCACGTATGCGCCAAGGCCTACCTTTGAGTCGCCGGGATTCACCCAGGTAACCGGAAGCTCTTTGATCCGGAACCCGTGTTTTTTCGCAATGACGAGCACTTCGATGTCAAATCCCCACGTCGTTATGCGCTGGCGCGGAAAAATTATTTCCGCCGCGCGGCGCGAAAACAGTTTAAATCCTCTTTGGGTGTCCCGAATCTCCCAGAGACCCGCGAAAAAACGGATGATATATTTTGAAAACTTCCCGAGAGCGCGGCGATACCACTGGGCGTGCTCTTCGATGACCGCTCCCTCTGCCTCGATGGAGCCGATCACGACATCAAAACACGAATCCGGTTTCTGATCCAAACCGCACACGTACGGCAGAAACGAATCGAGCTGGCCCGGAGATACGGAATTGTCGGCGTCGGCAAATATCCGATTCTCGCCCTTGGCCGCGAGCATTCCCGCGCGAACCGCCCATCCTTTGCCGGGCCCGTTCGTCTTCATAAGTTTTAAATTTTTTATCGGGCCCTTAAGATTCTCAACAACTCGGGACGTCGTATCTTTTGATCCGTTATCAACAACGATAATTTCATAATCAAAATTCTGCCCCCGGAGATACCGATCGACTTCTAAAATCGTTTTTTCAATCCGCTTTTCTTCGTTATATGCGGGGATGATCCAAGAAAGATACATAAAAGGTTTATTCAGCACTCCTCGCGCGCGTGTCTAAATACGACTGGAGGATAATCGCAGCGGCGGCGGCATCGATCTTTGTTCGCGAGTGACTATCGCTCTCGGCGAGGCGCGTCGTCAGAATCTCATTCTCGAAAACGATCGGGATCGATATCTGCTTTTCGAGGGCAACTCGAAATGCGCGAACGCGACGCGCCGTATCACGCTCGCGACCCGCCGTATCAAGCGGAATGCCTAAAATAACAGTTCCGATGCGCTCTCGCTTTATGATCCGCAGAATCTCCCGAAGGCGAGCCAGGTCGGTGTGGGCAGAGACAACTCCTTTGGGAAACGCGATTCTCCCGCCGTCGTCCGATACCGCAATGCCCATCCGTCTCGTCCCATAGTCAACCCCGAGATAACGCATA
>CAZVQM010000021.1:5778-7962 GCA_964629265.1 uncultured Candidatus Saccharibacteria bacterium
ACTACCGTATGCTCAAAATGCGCGGCAGGAGAACCATCGGCTGTCCGAAACGTCCATCCATCCCGATCAAGCCGGATATCTCCGCCGCCAAGAGTCGCCATGGGTTCGATCGCAATAACCATGCCCGGCTTCAAGCGCGCGCCAGTCGCGGCCGCACCGTAATTCGGAATAAGGGGGTCTTCGTGAATGTCGTATCCAACGCCGTGCCCCGCAAGCCCGCGAACAATCCCAAGCCCGCTTGCAGAAAGAAACGCCTCGATCGCAGCGCTTATGTCTCCGACCCGATTTCCGAGCTTTGCCTCTTTGACGCCAATAAAAAATGCTTCTTCGGTTTTTTGAATGAGGCGCGCCAACTCGGGAGTAACTGTCCCAACCCCGATCGTACAGGCCGCGTCTGTCACCAAAGGATTTCCGATATATTGCGGAAATTCTTTCGCTTGATTTTTCGGCCACGCCATTCCGATATCAATCCCCACGATATCGCCCTCCCGAAGAATAGCATTGTCTCGCGGGATCGCGTGCACCACTTCGTCATTTACCGACGTGCAAATAGCCGCCGGATACGGCGGCGAATTTTCAACAACATACCCCTTGAATACCGGAACACCGCCTGCGCGCTCAATCGACGCTTCCGCCAGATGGTTCAAATCCGCAGTCGAAATCCCCGGGCGCACCGCGTTCGCAAGCTCGCTCAAAATATACGCAAGACGCCGCCCGCATTCGCGAAGAACATCTATTTCTTGACGTGTCTTTATGCGAATCATTGACGCGCGCCCCACTGTTTTCCGAGCCGACGCCGAAGATGATTTGAGATATTTTGAAACACGCTCTCCGGCGCTTCCTCTCCGTTGACGGAGATAAGTCTGCCCGCGCGGCGATAATACGCGATCACCGGAAGAACGTCCTTGCGGAAGTACCCCATCCTACTCTTGATTGCACTCGCCGTATCATCCGTCCGCCCCCGTGAAAAAAGGCGTTGTTCCGCGGTTTTCTCCTTTACGTCAAGATATATGCAGAGTGATTTCGGCCTGCCGTGCCATAGAAGCACCTCATCCAAAAGACGCGCTTCAAAAATCTGCCTTGGCGCGCCGTCAAATAAAAATTCTTTGTCCGCTCGACCGCCTTCAATAATCTCCCGGAGCCACGTATAACCGGAAAACCAAGCCGGGAAAAGCTTGCCCTGCCCCATGAGACGACGCGCGATAGCCGTCGTTGGATTTGTATGCCGGTATACAATGTCCCGCAAAAACCGACCGGTTTCCATGTGGTGGATCTGCTTCGCACGGGCGCGCAAAATCATATGCGCCTGCACTCCCTTGCCCGACCCCGATCGCCCGATGATACAGATGGTAAATTTTTTGGATAATGACACCATTGATTTCTTTATATATGCTCGTATTCGCGCATAACGAGCTGTGCGTTTACCTGTTTCATTGTTTCTATAACGACCGATACGACGATGAGAAGTGCGGTCCCGCCAAGTTGAAGCGCTTGAACATTAAACGTACTTTGAACAATCAAAGGAAGGACCGCGATCGCGCCAAGAAATAGCGCTCCGGCAAGCGTGATCCGGTTGAGAATCCGCGCGAGATACTCGGACGTCGGACGGCCGGGGCGAATCCCCAAGATAAACCCCCCTTGTTTTTGAAGGTTATCCGCGATCGCCTGAGGATCAAATGTCACCGCAGTGTAAAAATACGTAAACGCAAAGACGAGAACAAAATAGATAACTCCGTAGGTAATCTGATTGTTGAAAACCGTAAGAAGAAATTGCGAAACGCGCTGGACAATGTCATTCGGAATCGTCGCGAGAAAACTCCCGATAAGCCCGGGAAAAAGGATAATCGAGACCGCAAAAATGATGGGGATAACGCCCGCCTGATTCACCCGAAGCGGCAGGTGGGTTGACACGCCTCCGTACATCCGCATGCCGCGGATGCGCTTAGCGTACGAAACGGGAATATTGCGCTGTCCTTCGGTAATAATCACGACTCCCGCGATAACAACAAGCGAGATCACGACAAACGCGATAAGCGTCGGGAGCCGTTCGGGAGTAAACGTGAATAATTCCTGGCGCAGAGCCAAAGGAAGGCCCGAAACAATACCCGCAAAAATAAGAAGCGAGACGCCGTTCCCCAATCCCTTTTCTGTTATGAGCTCGCCCAACCACATGAGAAACACGGT
>CAZVQM010000022.1:0-7948 GCA_964629265.1 uncultured Candidatus Saccharibacteria bacterium
ACTCGTCGGTCACGCGAACGGAATTGTTCGCGTTCTGGTACTGAATAGAATTCCACGCGGGGTTATTTAAATCATACATGTCATACCCCGTTTCCATGAGCGCGCGGACTTTCTTCTCTTCCTCGGCCTTGCAGCGGATAAAACGCATGATGTCCGGGTGATCAATATTCAAGACCACCATCTTTGCCGCGCGCCTGGTCGAGCCGCCGGAAGCGATCATGCCCGCGACAGAATCCGCTCCGCGCATAAAGGAAACCGGACCTGATGACACTCCGCCTCTTGAGAGCGTCTCCATGCTTGATCGAAGCGGAGAAAGATTTACGCCTGCACCAGACCCGCGCTTGAAAATCATTCCTTCGGTATAGATCCAGTCAAGAATCGATTCCATGTTGTCATCCACCGCAAGGATGAAACAAGCGGAACACTGCGGCGGATCTTCAACGCCGACATTAAACCATACGGGAGAATTGAATGCCGCTTTTTGATGGAGAAGTATATGCGTGAGCTCGTCCGCAAAAACTGTAGACTCGTCCTCGGTTGAAAAATATCCAGAGTCACGGCCCCACGCGCTTATGACAGAAACAACGCGCGTGATCATAGACCGCACTGACGTCTCGCGCTCTGGAGAACCGATTCTCCCCCGGAAATATTTCGATCCCGCGATCGAAGCCGCGTTATCGGACCAAAATGCCGGAAATTCAAGCTCACGTTCCTCTTTTGATCCGTTTGAACCCCGCACAAGGACCTTATGCATCCGCCATTGGACCTCGTCGAAGGGGTGAACACCCGCTTTTGTGAAGCGGCGCTTCAAGGGTAACGCCCGCTTGCGGCTTTGACTCGCTCGTTGGATCTCGTTTTGTTTTGCTGCTTCTCGCATAAAAAATTAGTGCATTCTCCGGTGTTTCCTAAGCGTACACGCCGGAAAGATCGGAAAAAGGATTCAGAGATTAGAGATAAAAATTCTCTTCCGCCCCCCTCGGTTTCCGTCCTCGGGCGAAAGAGAATTCTTGATCACTTCCTTTTTGAAGAAGTGGTGTTGAAAAGCATTTTGCGGCCAAACGCATCCGCAAAATCCTATCTCCATTATACGCACGCGGATTCACACACGGTCAAAAAATTTCTGTGGATAACCTGAATTTCATTGACAACAGAGAAGAGAAATTTTCTGGTGAAACAAAAACCGCTCAATGCGGATTTTTCGATATGTCTCTTACCGTGGCCTTGATAATAGTATGAAGATATGCGGTTATTTGAGTTTCCGCCGCAAAAACGCAGGCACCGCGTCCCATTCTGATTCGGGCTCTCGCTCTTCCTTGGAGGAACGCACCTCCTGGGGCGCAAAACGCTTCACCGCGTGAGCCGCCTCCTCGGACTCAGCTACCTTTGTGGCTCGCGCCTCTGTAAATCCGGTCGCGATAACCGTAATCTTGATCTCTCCCTTTTTCAAACGATCATCATGAACCGCGCCAAAAATGACTTTTGCGGTCGAATCAATAGAACCCGTAATCACCCGCGCGGCTTCGTTTATTTCCCACATAGTAAGGTCAGTTCCTCCGGATACGTTAAACAAGACCCCGCGAGCGCCGTCTATAGAAACGTCAAGGAGCGGAGAGTTTATCGCGGCTTTTGCCGCTGCAACCGCACGATCCTCTCCCACGCCGTAGCCAACGCCCATGAGAGCGGTTCCCGCGTCTGCCATAATGGCCTTGACGTCTGCAAAATCAACGTTAATGATGCCCGGGGTAATGATAAGATCGGAAATCCCCTGGACTGCTTGACGCAAAACATCGTCGCAGATCAAAAACGCATTCAAAAGAGGGGTTTCCTTGTTGATAACGCCAAGAAGCCGGTCGTTATGAATCGTAACAAGGGCATCAACCCGATCACGAAGCTGGAACCACGCTTCTTCCGCAATGCGCTTTCTCTGCTCGCCCTCGAATGAAAATGGTTTTGTCACAACGCCTATCACGAGCGCTCCCGCATCCCGCGCCGCTTCCGCGACAACAGGCCCCGCGCCCGATCCCGTTCCGCCGCCGAGCCCGGCGGTCAAAAAAACCATATCAGACCCTTTGAGTGTTTCGTGGATTTCGTCTCTATTTTCTTCAGCGGCCTGGCGCCCAACCTCCGGATTCATCCCCGCGCCAAGTCCTTTTGTCAAATTCTTCCCGATATGGATTTTCATGCGGGCTTTCGTGAAATGGAGATCCTGTGCATCGGTATTTATCGTCACAAAATCAACGCCGTTGATTTTGTGGTCAACCATTCGCGTAACCGCTTTCCCGCCGCCGCCGCCGACTCCCACAACCTTTATTCTCGCGTATGTTTCTATATCTGGCTTTAATTGGGGCATAATCGGTCCTCTTTTTACTCTTTTTTATGGCGTTAATTACCGATGTCACTTACATACTATAAGACAGCGCTGCAACACGAGGTATTCCCTCTCTCGGACACGGTTTTACTCTTACGACATTCGTATCACGTCCTTTAAAACCGTGCAACTATCTCGCCAGATGGGAAACACTTAAGGAATAAGAGACCGGAGCCATCGCATCCATCGGTTTTCCGAAAACCCCGGAAGATCCTTGCTCCACGCGCTACCTCCTCCATGAATCATTCTGTCCGCCCACATAAGTACGCCGAGCGCGGGAGCAAGAGAAGGCGCCGTGATGTCATCGGCAACCGCAGTAAACTCCTGCAGCGCTCCGCGCTCAATCGGAAGGCGCATCTCCTGCTTCGCAAGATCGACAAGTCCCGGCAAGAGCGAAGAGCCGCCGACGATGACAACCCCCGCGGGCAGAAGCTGGATGCGGTTTATTTTTTTGAGCTCTCTATGGAGAAGTTCAAAAACGTCCCCCATGCGGGCTTCGATAATCTCAGCGAGTTCCCGGCGTGAGTATATCGCGCTTTCCCCCTCGACAAAATCCGCAAGACGGATGCTTTCCCGCTTCGGGAGCTCTCGCGGAAGACAAGAACCATATGCGAGCTTTATCGCCTCTGCAACGTCGATATGAGTTCGGAATCCAATCGCAATGTCATTCGTAATGTGCCCTCCGCCGACCGGCAAAACTCCGGCCTGCATGGGAACACCCTCTTCAAAAACAATGAAGCTTGCTGTCCCGCCCCCGATATCCAAGAGCATGACGCCAAGCTCCTTTTGCCGCTTTGTGAGAACAACTTCCGCTGTTGCGAGAGGTGAAAAAACAAAATCCTCAACAGTGAGACCGACGTGCTCGAGCGTTTTTGAAATATTTTTGAGAAACGGCGACGCGCACTCGATGATGAGGGTATCGACCTCAAGACGCACGCCGTGCATCCCGACCGGATCCTTTACGCCCGATTCGTTGTCCACCTTGAAATCGCGGGGAACCATGTGGATCACCTCGCGATTCGGCTGGCGCGGCAGGAAGGACTGAGCGGCTGAGACCGCCCGCTTCACGTCCTCCGGAGAGATTTCTCCGTCCGCGCGGGAAACAGCGACTACTCCACGGGAAGACGCAACACTCACCGCCGCCCCCCCGACCGCGAGCCACACCTGTTTTATCGAAGCACTACTTGCTCTTTCGGCATCATCGACTGAACGCCGGATCGCAGCACCCGCCTCTTCTATATCGACAATCGCTCCCCGGCGTACACCCAGAGACGGAGAAACTCCGACACCCAAAATACGAAGTCCCTCCCCACGCTTGCGGCGCTCCGCAACAATCGTGTGAATCGTCGACGTCCCAATATCGAGTGCTGTAATAATTCTTCCCATGATGTAAACCTAAAAATTCTTATGCCCGAGGCGAGGATACGCGGATGGCGCGGCCTCTCTGCTGGCGCACGGCATCCAATAGACGCGCTTCAAGCCAAAGGGTTTTCCCATCCGCTCCTTCGGACTCCTCGTGGTGAAGGCCGGAAAGATGAATCATGCCGTGAAGAACCATCCGTGCAGTTTGGAACCGCACATCCAGCCCGGCATTATGCGCTTCGCGGCGGATTACCTTGGGGCAGATAATAATCTCTCCATACTCCTTTCCGTAGCGAAATGAAAGAACGTTTGCCGCTTTCGCGCGCCCGCGGTATACCGTGTTCAAAACCCGCGATCGGGCAGAAGAAACAGGGATCACCTGAATCATGCGCGGAAGCTCGGCCCGAAGGTCTACGGGGAAACGGCGACGAAAAAAAGAAACGTATGCGGGTATCATCCAAGTACGGCTGCGACCGCCCGGGAAACGCGATCACCGGACGCCCTACCCTCAAGGCGCTTCATTACTTCTCCCATCACGCGGCCGAAATCTTTCGCGCCAACACTCCCAAATTCAGCGACAACGCTTCTGATAGTGGCCGCAATCGCTGCATCATCGAGTTGGGCTGGAAGATATGCTTCAAGAATCACCAATTCTTGTTTCTCTTTTTCAACAAGATCCGGACGGCCGCCTTTTTCAAATTCCGCGATTGCGTCCCGGCGCTTCTTCGCCTCAGAGCGCAAAACACCGAGGATGTCTTCTTCGGTAATCTCGCCCACCTCCCCCTTTCCGCGTTTATCAATCTCACGGTTATGGATCGCGGAGGAGAGCATACGGAGCGTCACGAGCCGACGCTCGTCCTTCGCGCGGAGTGAACGCGTGGTATCTTCAGCTATTGTCTTTCGCAGATTCATGGAAATTCCTTATTTTACCTTATAGAAAAACGCCCTCACGGTCAATTGCCCAAACAAAAACCGCACGCTGTGCGGTAGACGGCAACAAAAAACCGCACAGATATTATCGCTCCTTCTCTGCCTTCCCGAGTTTTTCGAGGCGCACCCGCTCCTTCTGTTTTATTATCCTCCGGAGCGCACGCACACGCACGGCCCTTTTTGTCGGTTTCGCCGTGTGGAATTTAAGCTTCCGCGCGCCGATCAAAACCCCGGACTGCTGAACGCGGCGGGTGAAGCGTCGCAAAAGCGCGCCAACGGTCTCATTTTCTTTTCTTCGTACTTCAAGCATATATTTTGTTATACGTTAATCGCTCGCTCGTCTCCGTTCTTCCATCCGCCAAGAATATGGAGATGGAGATGGTCAATCACCTGCCCGCCGCCACGGCCGACATTAAACACTAATTTGTATCCGGCAAGGCCCTGTTCTTTGGCGATTCGCTTCGCGGTATAAATAATTTTTTGAATAAGCATCGCGTGATTCTCTTCAAGATGCGCGATGGAAGCAACATGCTCTTTCGGAATAACCAAAAGGTGAACGGGCGCCTTGGGATGCAAATCCTTAAACACCATGACGTCCGTGCCGTCATGCACGACTTCCGATTCCGTTTCGCCACGCGCAATTTTGCAAAAAATACAATCCATGAAAAAATGTTCGAATTGTTAGAACTGATAGAATGGTAAAATTATCGGGTTACCTGCTCCACGTGCTTGCCATAATCCTTAAACGATTCGAACAACTCTAACTACTTCTTCAACTTCCTCTTCAAAAACTCAATCAATTTTTCCTGCGAAATCGTTTCCTGAATGCCCGACTCCATTTCCCTGACGATAATCGTTGAGTCGAGCGCCTCTTTCTGGCCGAGAATAAGGGCAATCTTTGCGCTTACCCGCTCGGCGATTTTCAACTGGGACCGAATCGAATCCTTCCCGAGGGATTCCTCGACCGAGACCCCGCCTTGGCGGAGATCCTCGAGGAGCGGCAAGCTTTTTTTCTTTGCGGCGTCACTTAAATGAGCGAAAAACACATCAATCTTTTTCGCGCCAGCGCCGAGCTTCCCCTTATCGACCAAAATCTGCTCAACACGGTCCATGAAAACCGACCCTCCAACGACATCCAAACGTTTGCCATAGGCCGCCTCCCCGGCGCGCATCATCCTCCCCCCCTCTGCAAGAAGGTGGATTGTAGGAACGCCGCTCTCGGCAGAAGGCGCTGCGTAGACGAATTCAAAAACAATTGTATCGTACCAAAGTCCCTCAAGAAAAAGCGAGTGGTCCAAAGAATACGGAATCCCCGACTCCCCGAGAAACTCAAGTATCCCCCTCAAATGTTTTTTGCATATTTCGCAGAGAAAGTCAAGAACTTGCGGGGCCTGCTCGAGAATCCGCCGGCACTCGTCGTCACTGCACCGAAGTACCTTGACGTTCGACGATTTTGTTTTACGCTTGCAATTCTTGCAGAGCCGCAAGGCGCGGTTGCGAAGGTAGGACGCGAGGGAAGACCGAAACCCGTTCCGACATAGTGCGCAGCCGACCGCATTGATATGGAGTCCCACGCGCTCGCCGAGACCCAATTTTTCAAACGCCTTCCAAAAAATCTGGATAATCTCTGCCTCCGCAACAGGCCCTTCGTCTCCTATCATGCTAATCGCCCATTCGCGATGTTCAACAATGTCCTCTTTCCGATGGGCGGGCGCAAAAAACACCTGCTCTTCCATATAAAACTTGAGGGGATGCGGGAAATCGTTCATTTTGTTTTCCTCGTATCCCCGGAGAATCGAAAGAAGTCCCGATATGCGAAGCAGCACTTCCTCGCCAGACCAGAGACGCACGACGACGGGCGCGCGCTCGTCAAAAAGTCCGGCCTTCGCAAACGCGCCATAGGCGCGGGAGTGCTCCACCACGGGGAATACGACCCGCTCAAACCGGTAAAACTCCCCCGGGTTTTCAAGCGCTTTCTCGATGCGCAGAAGAAGACGCGCCCGCTCGGGCATGCGATCAATCTTTACAATCTCTCCCTTATGAGACGACTTTTCTCTCGACATATATGAAATTTAGGAAAACGTCTACAGCCCTGAACTCTCAGTATAGTCGGGAACAATCCCGAATCGAGTGAGGGGCCAGGCGCGGAAAATGGCGCGACCGGTGATAAAATCTTTTTTCAATGGTCCCCATATGCGGGAATCAGAGCTCGCCACCCGATTGTCCCCCAATACGAAAAATTCGTCCTTTCCGAGCTGGACATTGATCGCGAGCCCGGTCATGACGCCCTCGGGAACAAGATACGGCTCTTCAATGAGAAATCCGTCCCGCCTTTCCACGTTATAAATTTTAATTTTTCCATCCGCGATTTCAACACGCTCCCCCGGAAGCCCTATAATCCGTTTGATGAAGTACTGACGCGGATCGCGCGGATACCGAAACACAATGGTCTCTCCCCGCAGAGGCGCCCGAAAATAATATGAAATCTCGTCAATAATCAAATACTCCTGATCTTCGAAATTCGGCTCCATCGAGGCGCCGCGGACGATAAACGGCTGGACGAGAAAATACCGGATCGGCACAACGATGACGAACGAGATAAGAAGAATTTTAAAAATCTCCCACACATCTCGCCGAAGTCCGCCGGCGCTCAAAAATGGAACAGCCATTTTTTGTTCATTTTGTTCATCTTGAGACATAGATGTGCTATAGTATATGAGAAAAAAGCTTTTTATGCAAATGACAATCATCGCGGGCCTCGGAAATCCGGGCCAAGAATACGAACACACACGCCATAATAGCGGAAGGGAAATCGCTCAGGCAATCAGAAAAGCATGGAACTTTCCTGATTTTCGGTTTGAGAAAAAATGGAATGCGGAAATTTCAGAAGGAAAGGTGGGCAAGAAGAAAGCGGCGATTCTCCTACCGAATACGTTTATGAATAAATCCGGCAGCGCGGTATCTCTGGTGCTCAGATTCTATAAAGTAAAACCAAAAGACCTTTTCGTCATCCATGACGATGCCGACATTCCTGCTGGATCGACGAAGCTGTCATTCAATAAACACTCCGCAGGCCACAAGGGCGTTGAATCAGTCATGCGCGCGCTCAAAACCCGAGAATTCTGGCGCTTCCGGATCGGCATCGGCGGGAAACGGGACATTCCGGCGGAAAAAGTCGTTCTCCGAAAATGGACGCCAGATGAAAAACGCGCAGTCGCAAAAATCATCAAGCGTACAATCGAAGCCGCGAGTACCGCAATTTCGGAAAATCCGGAACGCGCGATGAAC